>JBMTJR010000035.1:0-12531 GCA_049438565.1 Kiritimatiellia bacterium | reverse complement strand
CGGAAATCCGTGAAGCCCTCAACCAGCCAGAGAGGTCATGATGGTTCTGCTGGATGTAAATGTCCTGATCGCCCTGGTTGATCCCGCCCATCCGCATCACAGCCCGGCCCTTACCTTTTTCAAACGCATTTCCCTCTCCGGCTGGGCCACCTGTCCCCTCACCGAAAACGGGTTGCTGCGCATTCTGGGAAACCCCCGGTACCCTGACGGACCCGGATCACCCGAAGAGGCGCGCACTCTGTTGCGCAGCCTGACCTCCATGCCCGGTCACCAGTTCTGGTCGGATGAGCCTTCCCTGACCGACCTCCGGCTCTTCCCCCGGCTTCCGAACAGCCAAGGTCTCACCGACCTCTACCTCCTCGCCCTCGCTGCCTCACGCCAGGCCCGCTTTGCGAGCTTCGACCGCCGAATCGACCCCTCCCTGCTCCCCGACGGTCCCGCTGCCTTTCATCTACTTACCTGAATCTCCATCCTCGACACCGACACCAAGCGCTCTTTTTTCAAAAAAAGATCCCCGGTCATATTCTGGACACAATTTTGGATCATCTTCCGGAAAAACCACGGAGATTGATGATGCGCCTGCTGTTTGGAAAACGATTTTTTGCCATTTCTTTACTTGTTCTGAATGGATTCGGGCTCTGGCAGGGTTTGCGGATCTGGCGTGCGCATCTGGAGGCGGGGGACGGGGAGCCGGTTCTGATCCGCTCTCCGCAGGATCTGGAGGGGCTGGCCGGGATGGAGGCTGTTCATTGGCGCTGGAGCCGTCCAGTGGTGGCCCCGGAACGGGTTGGTCAGACCGAAGGGCTTCGTTCGGTGCAGGTGGATCCTCCGGTGGGCGGGCAGGCCCGCTGGATTTCGGAGCAGGAGCTGATCTTTACTCCGGGCGAACCCTGGCCCGAGGCGACAAGCATTCATTTTGATCTGCAAATGCTCAGCACCAACGCACAGCAGCGGGTGTTTGCCCTCCGGGATCTGGCCCAGGTGGATGGGCCGCCCTTGGATGTGCGCTCGGCGGAACCTTTTTTTGTGCCGGGGCGCTCAGAGCTGCAAATTCTTCTGCGGATGAATGCGCCGGTAGAAAAAGATGCACTTTCTCAGCATCTGCTCCTGCTGGATCCCTCCCGGAATCTGCTCGAATTCTCAGTAGAGCAGACCCCTCAGCCGGACGAATTTCTTCTCTCCACATTCTGGACCGGAACGCAGGAGCTTACCCTGCGCGTGCAACCCGGATTGTCTCCCGCCGGCAACCGGGGCGCGGCCCTGCCGTCGGAAAGACTTTTTCATTTTAAAGAAATCTCCCGTTTCGCGCTGACCGGATTTGAAGTGGAACAGCCCACTTTTGGTCCGGGGGAAATCGAGCTGAGTTTTTCGGACCGGCCTGCGCTACAATCGGTGATGGACGGACTGCGCGTGGAACCCCCGGTTGCCCTTTCCGTGGGTCCGGGAACATGGTGGCGGGAGCAGAGTTGCACCGTCAGCGGAGATTTTCAGCCCGGCACGCAGTACCGGATCCGGCTGGCGGAGGGAATCCGTTCCCTGAATGGAGCGGTGCTGCAGGAAAAACTGGACAGAGCGTTCATCATGCCGGAACGACGGCCGGGTCTCAAATTCGCGCATCCGGGCTGGATTCTGAATGCCAAAGGCGCGGCCCGGGTGGAGGTGCTCACGGAAAATGAAGGCGCACTGGATCTGCGGTTGCAGCGGGTGCATGCCAACAATCTGGTAGCCTTTGCGGTGCGGGCCAGTGGAGAGGATGGCTGGAGGTCTCAGGAAAACCCGGAGCGGACGCTGAGCGAAACCCTGCTGGAGAAACGGATCGGGGACGTGGACAACGGGGCGTTTCCTCTGGACCTTTCCGACACCCTGCGCAGCTCGGGGCAAGGGGTGTACCGTATCGAGCTCACCGGCCGGAATTCGGGTCGGCGGATTGAGAAACTGATTGCACTCAGCGATGTGGGACTGCTGGCCCGGCGCAATGGCGGGGAGCTTATGGTCTGGGCGCTGGAGCTGGGTTCCGCGCGTCCGGTGCCGGATCTGGAAATCGAAGTGTGGAGTGACACCCGGCAACGGCTTGCACAGGGCCGGACCGATTCCGAGGGTCTCTGCGTTCTCACTCCGGAAAAGGGAAACGCGCTGCTGATTCTCGGACGCAGTCACAAATCTCTCGGACTGCTGATTCTAAAGGGAGACCAGCCTTTCCCGGATTTGAACGGATCCCGTCCTTTCCTGAGCGACGGGAATGAAGCCTTCCTTTACACGGGCCGGGGGATGTACCGTCCGGAGGAAACTGTGCAGTTTCGGGGAATCGTGCGCGGGAAAGATTTCGCCCTGCCGGGCCGGTTTCCAGTGGAGCTGCGGATGCACGATGCGGCGGGGTTGACCGTGTGGCGGGAACGTCGGGAGCTCTCCGAATGGGGAACCGTGGAGGCGTCGGTCGCGCTCCAGCCGGAATGGCCGAACGGAACCTACCGGATCACCCTTTTGCTTCCGGGAGACGATGCGCCGCTGTGGGGAGAAACCAGCTTCCATCTCGAGTCCTTTGCGCCGCCGCAGGTGGTGGTGAAAGCATTCACTCCGCAGGGGGAGGAGGCGGTTCCGGATCGGTTCACCGTCGAAGTGGATGCCCAAATGCTCTATGGCGCGCCCGCCGCCACCCATTCCGGGAAATCGACGCTCACCCTGATTCCGGAGACCTTCCGAAGTTCGGAATACCCGGATCATCAGTTTTCCGACTCTCGGAAAGCGGGTTTTGGTTCCTGGAGCCGTCCCTTGAGAGATTTTGTGACCAATGAACAGGGTCAGGCACAGGTTCAGGTGCGGATTCCGTCGGATAAAACCGGTCCGTCCGCCCTGCGGGCGGTGGTGGGCATTTCGGTGACGGAATTTTCCGGACGGGAAGCCAGCTGTTTTGTGTCCCGGAGGGTGGATACGGTTCCTTATTATCTGGGGTTGCGGATTCAAAGTCCGCAGCCCGGCGGTCACGCGGAGGTGAATGTGGTGGGGGTTCTGCCCGGCGGGGAAAAAATGCAGGCGGATGTTGAACTGGATGCGGCCTGGTACCGGGTGAATACGCAACAGGGAATCCGCCGGAATGCAAATGGTCGCTACACCTGGTTTTCGGAGGAGGTGGATGTGCTGGAGGGGGAAAGCAAAATCCGGATGGAGGCCGGGGAGTGCTCGTTTCAGGTTCCGCTGCTGGCGGAGGGGAGGTACCGGATTGCGGTCCGTGATCCGGGAACCGGTTTTTCCTGTTCGCAAACTGTGTCGGTGGGGGACTGGGCGCAGGCTCCGGAACGGGCGGACCGGATCGGTATGCGTCTGGATCGTGACAAGTATGAGCCCGGCACCGAGGCCACGCTTACGCTGAATACCCCGTTCTCCGGACGGCTTTTGCTGACCCTGGAATCGGAGCGGGTGCAGATGCGTCAGACCCTCTGGGTGGATGCGCCGCAAAAAACGATCAAGCTTCAGGTGCCGGAAACCGATGCGGCCCATCTCTGGATCCGGGCCACTCTGATTCGTCCTCAGCCCGACAGCGGTCAGGCTCCGGTTTTGCGGTCGGAAGGAGCGCTGCCCCTGTGGATCCATCGGGAGGATCTGCATGCGCCGCTGGAACTGGAGGTGGCGGAACAGTTGCGGCCTTCGACCCAGGTGGAACTTCTGCTCCGGGGCGAACCCGGCGCGGAGGTGGTGGTGAGCGGGGTGGATGACGGGATTCTGCAGCTGAGCGATTTTCAGACCCCGGATCCGCTGTCCTGGTTTTTGATGCTGCGGCGTGCGGTTTCTCTGAGTTGGGATTCCTACGACGATTTGATGCCGGAGCTGGGAAGCGGTCTGTTTGCCGGGGATGCGGAAATGGGGGGAGGAATGGCTGCGGCAATCGGGAAACGTCTGAATCCGGTGGATGCCAAACGTTTCCGGCCCCTGTCCTGGTGGTCGGGCGCCCAGCGGATTCCGGAGTCGGGTGTGCTGCGGCTGAAAATGTCCATGCCGGAGTTCAGTGGACGGGTGCGCTGGATGGCGGTTCAGGTTGCCGGCCGGGGAATGGGACACGCGGAGGCATTTTCAAAAGTGGGGCGGGAAGTGATTGTGCAGCAGAGTGCTCCTCTGTTTATGGCTCCGGGGGACCGGAGCGTCTGGAGTGTCCGTCTGCACAACCGGGGAGATTCGGTGCGGACGGTGGTTCTGAAACCCACGGTGCGGGGGCCTGTGGAACTGAGAGAAAGCGGGGAGATCCTTCAACTGGGAGCCGGAGAGTCGCTTCAGCGGAATTTTTCCATCCATGCGGCGGAGAAAATCGGAAAGGCGGAACTGGTCATGGGCGTGCAGGTGGAGGATGAATTCTGGCAGGATCTGATCGAACTGGCGGTGCGTCCGGGGGAGGCCTTTGAGGAGAGAACGGGCCGCAGAGTGCTTGCCCCAGGTCAGGTCATAAATATTGATGCGGGAGGGGAGATGCTGGCAGGAACCGGATCGCGGACTTTGAATCTGCAGTCCATGCCGGTGCTGCAGCTGGAGTCCGCGCGGAGTTATCTGATGAGGTATCCCTACGGATGTCTGGAGCAGACCGTGAGTGCGGCCGCGCCGGCGCTTTATCTGGGCGAATGGACGGAGGATGCCGGTGCGGGTGCGGATCAGATCCTCCGGGCCGGGGTGCAGGAACTGTGGAAAAAGCAAAAGAGGGACGGCAGTTTCGGATACTGGCATGCGGGAGACCAGAGCTCGGTGGCGGGAAGTCTGGGCGCCCTGATGTTTTTGCAGGAGGCGGAAAGCAAGGGCGTGGAAGTGGATGAGAGATCTCTGCGGGCGGGCTTGAACTGGGCGCGGGGATGGCTGATCCGTCAACAGTGGGATTCTGAAGCTTCGGACAAGAATCTTCAGATCACCCGGGCCTGCAAGGTGCTGGCCATGGCGGGAGAACTGGACACGGGCTGGATGCAGCGTCTGCGGGAGCGTAAAGAGGATCTGGGCGGATATGCCCGGATTGTGGCGGCGGAGAGTCTGATGCTCGGCGGGCGGCGGGCTTTGGGACTGGAATTGCTGGAGGGGCTGAACCGGGTGGACCGGGGCTGGGGCTGGCAGAGTTCACGTGCCGGGAATGCAGAACTGCTCTGGATCCTGTTACGGCTGGATCCTGAAGACGGACGGATTCCGGAACTGCTGAAAAGTCTGCTGGCAGATCTGAATCCGGAGGGTCATTGGGGTCAGACCTTTGAAAATGCGCAGGTGATCCGGGCGTTGGTTGAATATGCCAAGGTCTGGCCGTCCGGGGAAGAGGGACTGCAGGCGGTCTGGTCGGGACGCGGGACCCGGACCTTTCAGGGGCCGGGACGGATGCCGTTGGCGGAAGAGGAGTCGGGAACCCTGCGGAATTCAGGGACGAGTCCGATCTACCTGGAAATCCGTTCCGCAGGGGTTCCGCAGGAGCCGACGCCAAGAGCCAATACCTTCCAACTGGAACGGAGTCTGTTGCGGCTGGACGGTCAGGCGGTTTCGGCGGAAACTCCGCTGATCCGGGGAGAGGATTTGGTGCTGCGGTTCCGGATTTCCGGTCTGCCGGGCCGGGTGGAGTATCTGGCTCTGGATCAGCGGCTTCCGGCAGGTCTGGAGCCCCTCCCGGCTTCGCGTCAGGCGCAGTCGCTTTCGTCCTTGCCGAAATCAATTACAAAGCGGGCACACAAGCCCCGGCATCTGGAGATCCGGGATGACCGGATTCTGATTTTTCCCGGGGAAATCGGTCCCGGGGAGACCATTTTCCTGGTACGGGTGCGGGCGGTCACGCCCGGAGCATACCGCTTTCCGGCAGTGACGGCTCAGGATATGTATGCACACGACCTCTTTTGCCGCGGACCCGAATCCAGCATCGAGGTGATCCCATGAGAGCGGGCCGATGGATTGGGCGGGGACTGAAGATTCTGGCCCTCTGGTATCTTCTCGCGGCGCTGCTGCCGTTTCCGGATGAAAAACTGCGGGAATATCCTCAGAATCTCCGCTATGAGGATGGCGGGGGAAGAATGTTGCGGCGGAGTCTGGGCGAAGGGGGGATGGATGCGGACTGGCTGCCGCTGGCTGCGGCGGGCGAGTGGGCCGGGCCGGCACTGATTGCGGTCGAAGATCAGCGCTTTTATCAGCATCATGGGGTGGATCCGCTGGCGGTGCTGCGGGCCATCGCTCAGAATCTGTCGCAGGGCCGGGTGGTGTCGGGCGCCTCCACGCTTTCGACGCAGGTGATCCGTCTGGTCGAACCGCGGCCGCGTCATTTGGGCACAAAGCTGATAGAGGCTTTCCGCGCCACCCAGCTGGAGCTGCGTTATGACAAAGACTTCATTCTGGAGCAGTATCTCAACCGGGCGCCTTTCGGCGGAAACCGTCAGGGACTGGCCACCGCCTCGCGGAGATATTACGGGAAAGAGCCGTCGAATCTTTCGGCGGGAGAGGCGGCTTTGCTTATGGGACTGCCCCAGTCGCCCAGCCGGTTTCGGCCCGACCGGGCGCCGGAGAAAGCGGAAATGCGTCGATGGACGGTGCTGCGGCGGATGCAGGAGGAGGGAATGCTGACCGAGATCCCACTGCTGGACTCCGGATCCCGCTGGGTGGAACCCCCTTTGGAGGCTTTTCATTTCACCGAATGGGTGCGGCGTCGACAGGGCTGGCAGAAGGGGGTGCTGCGGACCACGCTGGATCTCGGTCTGCAGAATCGTTGCGAGGAGATACTCTCACGTTGGCGGGAGCGGACGGCGTATGCGGATACGGATGGAGTCGGGGTTTTGCTTATGGATGCGCAAACCGGTGCGGTGCGGGTCTGGGTGGGAAGCTGGGATGCGGAGGATCCGGAGCATGGGCAGGTGGATACGGTGACCCGGCGGCGTGCGCCGGGGTCGACGCTGAAGCCTTTTGCGTATGCGCTGGGGATGGAGCAGGGTTGGCTCACGCCGGCAACCCGTCTGGAGGATCTGCCGCGGAGTTTTCAGGACTACCGTCCGCAAAACATGGACGGCGCTTGGCGGGGGGAGATTTCGGCTCGGGATGCGCTGGTGCAGAGCCTGAATATGCCTGCGCTTCAGGTGGTGGAGCGGGTCGGTCTACAACCCTTTCTGGGAGTGCTCCGCGCCTCCGGAATGAAATTGGCGAAGCAGACTCCGGAGGAAACCGGACTGGGAGCGGTGCTGGGCGGCGGCATGGAGGCGAGTCTGCTCGAGCTGGTGCAGGCCTACTCTGTCTTTTCGGGAGAGGGGAAGGGGGTGCGGGCCCGGGGCGTGGCTGCGGAACATCCGGAGGGGGAACAGATCTTTTCGGCAGGAGTGAGTTACTGGATCAGCGAAATTCTGTCGGGACCGGAACGGGACGGAATGCTGTACGGACACCATGGAGACGTAATCCGGCCGGATCTGGCGTTCAAGACCGGAACTTCGCACGGACTGCGCGATGCATGGTCAATCGGATGGAATGCGGACTGGGTGCTGGGCGTCTGGGTAGGGCGGATGGATGGGGCCGCGGTATCCGGACTGAGCGGATCCACGCATGCAGCTCCTTTGCTGGGCGAACTGGCGGAACAACTCCTGGGTCCGGGCAATGGGGAGTGGCCGGAGGCTCCCCGGAGCGTGGGAACCTGGCGGGGCCGGGAACGGGTGGCGGGGGTGACGGATTTGCAACAGCCTGAGTCGTCAAAGCCGGACCGAAGAATTTTAAATCCTGACCCTGCGCAGGAAATTCAGCTATTGCATCAGGAGACCCTGCTGCTGCCCCTGCGTGCGCTGGGGGATCCGGAAGAGCCGGTGCACTGGTTTCTGAACGGGGTGTGGCAGGGGGCGTGCAGTCCGGAGGAGTCTTTATTGATCCGTCTGGAACGGGGCCGGCACGAGATCCGGGCGGTGTTCGCAGATGGACAGGCGGATTCGCGGGAGATTCAGATCCTTTGAGAGCGGGGGTCAGGCGTATCCGAGTTTTCGCAGGATCCAGAAATTCTTGTCCCAGTCTTTCTCCACTTTCACAATCAGGGTGAGATCGATTCTTACACCGTAAATTTCGTGGAGTTCACTGGCCGCCTCCCCCCGTACGGCCTTTAAGACCCGACCCTTGTTTCCGATGACCATGCCTTTCTGCGAATGCTGACGGACCAGTACATGCGCTTCAATTTTCCATTTGTTTTCCGTTTCGACCAGGGATTCGACCCACACCGCGATGGAGTGGGGAAGTTCCTGACGCAGGCGGCTGAGAAATTTTTCGCGGATAAAATCGCCGATGGCCAGTTTGCGGGGGAAGTCGGACACCATGTCCTCCGGAAAAAGCAGGGGACCGGGAGGCATGGCCTGCATCAGCCAGTTCCGGACCGCATCCACATTCTCTCCCGACTCGGCGGAGACCTCCATCCAGTGGGGCGTTGGAGGATTCTCCAGATCGGCACAGATTTCCTGCCACAGGGTGCGCAAGGCGGCTCCGGCGAGGTCCTCCCGATCCGATTTGTTGAGCAGAAACAGCAAAGCGACTTCGGGCTCCTTGGCAAGGCGGCGCATCCAGCCCTCCACCTCGATGGCGGGTTTGGCGGAACGGTCCATCACCAGCATGACCACATCCATGCCCTCGGTGGCGCCGCGGGCCATTTTGTTCATGTGCTGATTCAGCTGTTTTTTGCCGGAGCTGTGGACCCCCGGGGTGTCCAGGAAGACGACCTGGGACTGATTCTCCGTCATAATCGCCCGCACCAGATTGCGGGTGGTCTGGGCCACCGGGCTGACAATGGAAATTTTTTCGCCGGTGAGACGGTTAATGAGCGAGGACTTTCCCGCATTCGCCGCCCCCACCACCGCCACCATCCCGGCGTGGGTTAAACAGGATTCAGATTCAGAAGGCATTTTAATTTTCCAGCTGGAGGTGCCGCAGGTGGGGGCAGCATGCCCCCGATCCATTTAAGAGCTCAAGCGTGGAAGTCTTTTCCTTCCACGGTGGCTTTTACGTAGCCTTTGCGGATGGTGAAGTCTCCGAAGCGTTCGCCCTCTTCGCGTTCTTTGGCGTAGGCGTGGAGGATGGGTTTGAGTTCGGTGAGGATTTCCTCTTCTCCGATGTTCTCGCGGTACATTTTGTTGAGCCGTTCTCCGGAAAATCCGGCCCCGAGGTAGAGATTGTATTTGCCGGGGGCTTTGCCGACAAATCCGATTTCTCCCAGATAGGGGCGTCCGCATCCGTTGGGACATCCGGTCATACGGATGACGATTTCGTCGTCGCGCAGGCCGGCTTCTTCGGCGATCTCTTCGATTTTGGTGATGAGTTCGGGCAGATAACGCTCGGATTCGGCCATGGCGAGTCCGCAGGTGGGCAGGGCGACACAGGCAATCGAGTTGCGGCGGAGTCCACTGAGTCCGGCGTATTCGCCGACTTTGTGGGCGGCGAGGATTTCGTCGACTTTCTTTTTGTCCGCGTCGGACACATTACCGATCAGCATGTTCTGGTTGCCGGAGAGGCGGAAATCGACCTCGGGACAGCTTTGGGCGACTTCGCGCAGGGCGGTCATCCATTTGGACTGTTTGGTGTCTTTGACGCGTCCTCCCTCGATGAACAGGGTGAGGAAGTGTTTGCCGTTGATGCCCCGGGTCCAGCCGTAGGTGTCGCCATTGCGGATGAATTCGAAGGGTTTGGCGGGCTGAATCTCATAGCCGCAGCGTTTGTTGAGTTCGTCGACGATGAAATCCAGGCCGTAGTCGTCGATGGTGTATTTGAAGCGGGCGTGCTTGCGGTTGTCGCGGCAGCCGTAGTCACGCTGAATGGTCATGATTTTCTCGCAGGTATCCACGATTTTATCGGTGGGGACAAATCCGATTACAGAGGCGAGGCGGGGATAGGTTTCGGTGACCCCGTGGGTCATGCCCATGCCGCCGCCGACGGCCACGTTGAAGCCGGCGAGATTACCATTTTCCTCAATGGCGATGAGTCCAATGTCGTTGGCGTAAATATCCACGTCATTGTAGGGAGGGATGGCGGCGGCGATTTTGAATTTCCGCGGCAGATATCGTTTGGTGTAGATGGGCTCTTCGTCGTTTTCGGTTTCGGTGCGGAATTTGGGGCTGTGCTCGACTTTTTCCCCGTCCATCCAGATTTCGTAGTAGGCGGAGGTGTTGGGGGTGAGGTGGTCGGAGATGTCGCAGCAGGCTTTGTAGGCCTGTTCGTGGACGGCGGACTGATACGGATTGGGATTGCACATCACGTTCCGGTTGACGTCCCCGCAGGCCGCGATGGAGTCGAGTCTGGACTTGATGATCTCCTGCATGGTCTGTTTCAGATTGCGTTTGAGCACGCCATGAAACTGAAAGGCCTGACGGGTGGTCAGTTTAATCGTTCCGTTGGCCAGGGTGTTGGCGATGTGATCCATGTCGAGATACTGCTGGGCGCTGCAGATACCGCCGGGAACGCGGACCCGGATCATGAAGCTGTAAGCGGGTTCCAGTTTGGAATGGCGGCGCTCGTTGCGCAGTTCCCGGTCGTCCTGCATGTAGGAGCCGTGGAATTTGGTCAGCTGGGTGTCGTCGGAAGCAATGGCGCCGGTGAGGGGATCCTGGAGCCCCTCGACGATGGTTCCGCGGAGGTAGTTGCTGGCTTCTTTGATGTGTTCCACGTGTTCAAAGTGTTCGGGAACGGGTTTGGACAGATCTAAAATAGGGTCAGGCATGTGCGTGGGGATAAGAGTTGATAGGGCTAGGATACTTGCAAAATAAAGGCGGATGGGTCAATCTCAAACCAAAACAACCAAAAGTCTGACGCGGGTTCAAATTGTCATCGTTTCCGGGCATGACAAGCAGGGAAACTTGATGTATGGGACAGGATATGGAACAGAAAAGACTTCCCCCCTGGATCCGCAAGTCCCTGCAAACCAATCAGAATTTTAACAAAGTTCACGGTCTGGTGGGAAATCTCCGTCTGCACACGGTGTGCGAGGAGGCGAAGTGTCCGAACCGTCATGAGTGCTGGAGCAGCGGGACGGCCACGGTGATGATTCTGGGGGACACCTGCACCCGGAGCTGCCGTTTCTGTTCGGTGAAGTCCGGACGTCCGCCGGAGCTGGACCGGCTGGAGCCCCGGCGGGTGGAGGCGGCGTCCAAAGAAATGCAGCTGAAGCATATTGTGATCACGTCCGTGAACCGGGATGATCAGCTGAATGGAGGCGCGGATATTTTCGGAGAAACCATCCGGGCGGTGAAAGAGGCGGTGCCGGGGATTACGGTGGAGGTGCTGACTCCGGATTTTGAGGGCAGGGAGGCCAGTCTGAATCTGGTGCTGGAGGCGGGACCGGAAATTTTCTCCCACAACATTGAGACCGTGCGGCATTTGCAGGCGCAGATCCGTCCGCAGGCCAATTACGGGCGCTCGATGTGGGCGCTTCGCAAGGCGGCGGAGTGGAAACCGACGCTGGAAGTGAAAAGCGGAATCATGGTGGGGTTGGGGGAAACCGAAGCGCAGGTGATTGAAACGCTGTATGATTTGCGGGAAAACGGCTGTGCGATGCTGACGATTGGTCAGTATCTGCGACCGACCAAGGATCACGAGCCGGTGCACCGTTTTGTGCATCCGGACGAATTTGCGCGGTATGAGGAGAAAGCGAGGGAGATCGGATTTCAGGCGGTGGCCTCCGGACCCTTTGTCCGCTCCTCTTACAAGGCGGAAACGCTGTATGCGGAAATGCTGGAATGGCGCAGGGGGCAAACATCCCATGTGGCGGGCTGAAAAAAAAGCATCAGGATTCCAGACTTTCGGTTCGCCGGTGCTGGATGAAATTTCCTGCCAGAACTATTTGGTGATCATTCCCGCGCTGAATGAAGAGCGTCACATTGGTCAGATTGTGCACGCCCTGCGGGAGATGCATCTGAATGTGCTGGTGGTGGATGACGGTTCTGCTGACCGCACTGCGGATCTTGCGGAAGCAGAGGGGGCGGTGGTGATCCGTCACGAACAGAATCAGGGAAAAGGCAAAGCATTGTCGGCCGGATTCACCTATGCGGCCGAGGAGGGCTACGATGCGCTGGTGACCATGGATGCGGACGGTCAGCACGATCCGGCGGATGTTCCGCGCTTCTTTGACACGTATAACCGTACCGGAATTCCGGTGCTGGTGGGGAACCGGATGCACGACCGCCGGCGTATGCCCTGGGTCCGGCGCTGCACCAACCGGCTGATGTCCCGGATTTTGAACCGGCAGATGAACCAGTATATCCCGGACACCCAGAACGGATTCCGTCTGTATCAGACGGATGTGGTGCGGATGGTGGTTGCGGAGAATGAGGGCTTTGCTGCGGAGTCGGAAATTTTGCTAAAACTGGACGAGATCGATATCCGCATGGGATCTGTTCCTATTGCTGCGGTGTATGCGGACGAAAAGAGCCATATCCGGCCGCTGCATGACACCCGGTTGTTCTTCAGAATGCTGCGGCATCAGTTTTCGCGCAGCGGATCCTGAGTTTTTTGACGGGATGCATAGGATCGGCAGGATTTCAAGGGGTGGTGAATCTCTTTGATCGAATTCCGTTGAACAACCGGAAATCCCGA
>JBMTJR010000034.1:0-12535 GCA_049438565.1 Kiritimatiellia bacterium | reverse complement strand
CATCCATGATCCGCCTGATTTTGCTTCCGGCCGGCGCCAGCAGATCCTCTTCGGTCAGTTGCAGTTGAATCTCGTCCAGCTCGCTCCGAAGGGGGAGGTACGTATAACGGTTCATGGCGGTGCCAAAGGGAATGAGCAGATCGAGGTTGGCATCATTGGCTCCCACGGCCTCCAGTTCCGTGGTGTCAATATACCGGTTGGCCAGAACCCCGATGACCCGGTAAGGCTGACCGCTGATCGAAACCAGTGTGTCCAGTACATCCGCATCTTCCGCCACTTCCGGCACCAACCCCGCCCCGAGGATCACCACCCGCTGATTCCGTTCATGCGCCGCCGGGTCGAAGTCGCTTCCAAGGGCAAGTCGGAGGTTGTTCACCTTTAAGTAATCACCGTAAACGGCACGCACCTGCGCATCCGGACGCGGAATCCGGGCCACTTCCACATCCAGGGTCATGTCCCGGCGCATGGAAATCGCGGAAATCTCAGGCAGCGCCTCTTTGAGTACCCGGGCATCCTCCCGGCTTAACCCTGCGGATCCACCCGCACGGGCCTGGAACAGAGCATTGTTTTCGAGTTTCCGGTCTGTAATTTTAATCAGGTTGGACCCCAGGGCCCGGATTTGATCCGCCTGTTTCTTTTTACTCCCTTCCGAGAAGGAGGACATGGAAATCACCGAGGCCACGCCGATCAATACGCCCAGCATGGTCAAACTGGTCCGCAGTTTGTGCGCCAGCAGCCCCTCCCGCAGTCCGATCCGGAACATGTCGGCAAAGCCCAGTTTGCTTTCCACGCCCGAGACGGGGGCGGGAACCGCTTTGCTCCCGATGTCCCGCTGTTGCAGGTCCTCCACAATTTTGCCGTCCGACAGGGTGATTTTTCTTTCCGCATGTTTGGCGATTTTCAGATCGTGGGTCACCAGTAGGATGGTGAGACCCTGGGCATGCAGCTCATCCAGCAGGGCCATGATTTCTTTCCCGGTCCGGGAATCCAGCGCGCCGGTGGGTTCGTCGGCAAACAGCACATCCGGATCGTTGATCAGCGCCCGGGCGATGGCCACCCGCTGACACTGTCCGCCGGAGAGTTCATTGGGACGGTGATCCAGCCGGGCTTCCAGTCCGACTTTTCCCGCCATTTCCTCCGCCATGGCCAGCCGTTTGGTCCACGGGATTCCTGCGTAGGCAAGGGGCAGGGCAATGTTCTCCAGGACGGTCAGATTTCCCAGCAGATTAAACTGCTGAAACACAAACCCGATTTTGCGGTTACGGATGGCGGAAAGTTCCGCATCGCTGGCGGCCGACATATCCTCACCGGAAAGTTCATAGATTCCATGACTCAGCCGGTCCAGACAGCCCAGCATATGCATTAAAGTGGATTTTCCGCTTCCGGAGGAGCCGATGATGGAGACGAACTCCCCGCGGTTGATGTCCAGATCCACTCCGTCCAGCGCATGCACGGCATGGTTGCCCATATGATAGGTTTTGCGCGCATCCCGTAAATGAATCACCCGGCTCATGCGTTCACCTCCGGCAGCTGCACCTGATCCCCGGGCTCCAGACCCGACTCCACTTCAAACCACTCCTCGTCCCGAAAGGTTCCTTGGACCGGAACGGTCTCTCTTTCTCCCCCCCGCTTCCGAACGACCTCAAAACTGCCGTCCGGTTTTCTCCGCAGCGCTTTCCGGGAAAGCAGTACTTGCGGTTTGCGGGGACCCACCTCAATCCGGGTCAGCGCCGTCATACCCGGAATGGCCAGATCACTCAGCGCGTCGAGTTCAATGTGGACCAGAAAAAAGGCCTGATGAATCGGGGGGTCCTGACGGTATATCGGACTCAGGTCATCCCGGTCCTGACCGAGACTGGTGACAGATCCAACCCTGCCGGTCAGGATCTCATCCGGGAAGCTGGTGAGACGGGCGGTGATTTTCTGGCCGGTCTCCAGCAGAGGAAAGTCGCTTTCATGCACAATCACCCGCAGCGACAGATCCTTTGGATCCACAATGGTTCCGATCACATCCAGATCTCTGATCTGCTGACCGGTACTGATCGGCATCCAGGCGGAAACAGACCAGACCCAGCGCTGATTCAGTCTCAGGATGCCTCCGGTGGGAGCGTTGAGCACTACCTGCTGTAACTGTCTCTGAATTTTATCCACCTCTTCGCCGGTATGCTGGATGTCCAGTTTCATTCCTTCGATTCTGAGGTCCTGAATCCGGAGATCCCGGTTTTGCCTCTCCTGGTTTCGTCGAGCCTCTTCCTCTGCCTTTTTGACAGCGGTCAACAGCGTCAGCCGCTCCTCTTCGGGCAGCGGCATGCTGTCGAGGATCAGCTGATTTTCCTTTTCTTTCAGGAAAATCCGGGCGGCCTCCAGTTCTCTTTCCGCAGTTTGGAGGGAGCTGGGAGGAGCAAAATTTTTCTCCACCAGCTCCTTGTCTCTTTCGAACCGGCTTTGTTTGTCCTCAAGGTCCAGCCGCGCCAATTCTATTTCGATTTCCCGCAACCGCCGTTCTCTGGGGGGGAGGGGAATGGAACCGGTCTCCAATTCGAGCCGGGCCTGCGCCAGCTGAACCTGTTTCAATTTGCTGGTCATCTGAAAGCTGTTGGTGAGGACCGCATATTCTGCCAGTTCATTTTCCAGATTCTCCCTCTGCTGATCCAGATTGGTGAGCTGATTTTCCAGATTCGTGCGCAGGTCCTCGTCATCCAGACGCAGCAGCCTTTCGCCCGTAACCACCCGGCTGCCGTCCTCGGCCACCTCGGAAATGGTTCCGTCGATCGGGGACTGGATTCTCGCCAATTCCCGGGGCTCCAGAATGCCGATTTCCTCAATAAAAGTGCTTTTTATTTCGGACTTCACCTCGATCCATCCGCTTTCTTTTCCTCCAGGACCCCGGGAGCAGGCAACCGAAAAGATCAGCAGAGGGAGGCAGCAATTGACGGGGAGGTTTTTCATTTTTCAAAAGGGAAGATGATCTGGGCGATCGCTCCGGGTTTCAACTGGGTATCCTTTTCGGTCTCGATAAGGATGCGCACTTTCAACACCTGTTCCTGCGGGGCCTCGTGGTTCCCATACAGGCTCTGGCTGCGGACAGGCCGCATTGCGGGCTCGAGAATTTCATTCATGCGGATGATGGACCCGTTCCACTGCATTCCTCCCTCGCTGGGGATGCGCACGGATACCTGAAGTCCAGGTTTTAAAAATCGGATGTATCTCTCCGGAACCGCAACCTCCACAAACAGTTTGTCGGTTGCGGAGAGGCTGATCAGATTCATTCCGGGCCAGACCCGCATGCCGGTTTTTATTTTACTCTGGCGGACCCCGTCCCAGACCTTCAGATATTTCACCAGACCGGAAACGGGAGCCGTAACCTCCATATTGTTTGCATTCTCCCTCTGACGTTCCAGAAGTTCCTGGGCCTGCTCCTCACGTTTTCTTCGCCATCGCACATTGGACTGGGCCCGGGAGAGACTCTGGAAATGCTGGGCTTCCAGTTCCGCCGCATTCGCGGTTTCTTTCAGCAACGCGAGTTCCGCGGCACTTTTCTCCACGTCGGTCGCCCCCTCGGCGGCCTGCTCGAGCATGAGTTCCGCTTTCTCCACCTCCAGGGTTCTCCGTTCCAGATCCCGCAGAGCTTTTTCACGTTCATTCTCCGAGACCCACTCCGAATTCCGCTCCATCCGGGCCAGATTCGTTTTGGCTTTTTCAAGCTGGATGCGGGCGGTGGTGAGATTCAGTTCACTCTGTGCCCGCTGGGAGGCACTTCCGCTGCTGAACACCAGATCCCGCTCCCGCTCTTTCATTGCGATCCGGTTCAGGGCGGAGCCCAGCTGAAATTCCTTTTCCCTCACCCGGATGGTCAGCTGCTCCTCCGCACTTTCCCGTTCTCCTTGAAGTCTTTTTACCTCAATCTCCTGTTTCTCCAGTTCATTCGTAATCCGCTCACTGTCCAGTCGGAAGAGGACAGCTCCCTTTTCCACCTGTACGTTTTCCTCCACCAACCAGGCAATCTGCAGGTCCCAGACCCGCATACGGGCAGGTCCCATGAGCACGCTTTCAAAAGGAGTCAGCTCCCCGGTGGTCACAAACTGATCCGAGGTGATCCCGGGAGCCGCGTCTTCGCTCTGTTTCCATTTCCCTTCGGCTCCGAGCATCTCCAGAGGGGGGTGCGGACTGGAAAGCACAAAAAACTCCTGATGCAGAATTCCATTCACCGGCTCCAGCCATCCCCCGACGCTGACGTGCGCCTTGCCGGCCCGGTAGCGGATCCAGGTGGCGGGAACGGCCCAGCCTGACACAGGTTTTTGCGTGGACAGGGTCACCCAGCCGTACACCCCCAGAGGAAGTTCCTTCGGGATTTCCTCGAGTTCCACCACCACATCCACCACTTTCACCCCGCTGGACTTTCCTCCATCCACCGCATCCCGGGAGTAGGGGGCAATGGAATGAACTTTTCCACGGAAGCTCCGGTCGGGATACAAATTCAATTCAATTTCCGCCGGATCGCCTTTCTCAAACAGATGACGAAGCTGTTCCGGAATTTCCCCTTCCAGTGCAATACTTTCCCGCACCGGGATCTCTGCAAGTTTCATCCCTTTACGGATTTTTCCACCCTCAATTAATTCTCGTTTTAACTGAGGATCATATACCAGCACTCCGCTGGCCGGCGCCTTCAGAAATTCATAGGTTAGCGCCTCCCGGCGTTCCGCCAGTTGTGACTGCAATTCCTCCAGTCTGCGCTGCTGGGAACTTGACTCAATCTCCAGAATTTTCTGCTGGGTGGGGATCTCATCTTCAAGTTTCCCGATTTCCAGCTCCAGATTCCGGATCCGGAACTCCACGATTTCAATCTCCAGAGGATGGGCCGGCAGCTCGGCCAGATCCAGCATCCTCCGGGCATACCGCTCGCGCGCCCGCTGTTCATCGGCTTTGTTCTGATCCTCCCGCAGCATGGCCGCAGAAATCAACCCGTTCTCTTTGCGTTTGAGGCTTTTGGCCAGTTCCTCCTCCGCCGCATTCAGATTTTTACGGGCCACCTCCCAGCGTCCCCGCGCAATCTCAATATCCGCCTCCAGCGGCAGGGATTCCAGATAAAATTTCCGCGCCTCCAGGATGGATTTTTGGTCCAGTTTCTCCGCGCGCTGATCCTCGAGCTGGCTGACCGTTCTGCGCAGCTCCGCCAGCCGCAGCGCCGTATCGTTCTCCGCTTTCTCAACCTGGTTCTCCAGATTGTTCACCCGTTCCCGCAGATTGATCATGTCCAGCTGGAAAACCGTATCCCCCTCTGAGACCCTGCTGCCTTCCGGCATCATTTCCTGAAACTGCACCCAGGGAACCGGATTCATGATGGCCTTGCTTTCCCGGGCGAAGGTCTGTGCGCGCAGCCTGAGCCGGGGGGTTATGCTCATCTGTGTAATTTCTTCAGCAATTTGGCCAAAGAGGAGCGTACTGCACCCGAGGGTGAGTAAAAAAATAATCCGGGGAAACATGACTTCCCATAACCTCCAATCTTTCAAGATTGCAAGTCCAGAGCCTGAAAACATCAGGCGGACTTCGGAGTACGAATCCCCATGTCCTCGCGGATCATTCTGCGCCAGGCCTTTTCCAGTTCCTGCGGCGTGAGGCGCAGATATACGGCCAGGCGTTCCATACGGGAATGATTCATAAGCTTTCCGATATCCGGGGGGGACTGCAGGTGACGGAGATATGCAAAAAATCCTTTCCGGTTTTCCGGTTGCATGCAGAAATGAAACAGACTCCAGGAGAGGGCGTAAGCCTCATAGGCTTTCATTTTCGAAAGTTCGGTTTCAAAATTTTCGGGCTGCCGGATCTCCATCAGCTGACGGAGTGGGGGAATCCGGTCCTGCATTTCCAGCATCAGAAGCGTCTGCATAAAGCCGGGATTGAGGCCCTGCGGTGGGTTCTGCTCAAAGTAGGAGGCCATACCCTCAATCAGCCACCCATTTTCAGCATGGATCCAGGAGTGAACGCCGAAGGTGTAGCTCAGATAGTGCGCCGCTTCATGACGCAGGGTCGAGACCGTATCCCTTTTGGCTCTCTCCCGGATCTGCTGCTCGGCCTGCTGCTGGATTTTCAGGATTTCCCTGCGCTCCCCCTGGCTGCGGGCCCGGTTCAGCAGGGCGGCAATATCCGCCTCCACTTCCTGCCGAATCTGATTGGCCCGATCCGAAAACTGCTGATTGAACACCACCATGCGGTCCTCCAGCGGGGAGAAATACCCCACACTGGAATGGAGATCCGGGGCCGTGCGGTCCTGATGGGCCCGGAAATCATGTTCATTGGAAAAGAAAAGCACCTGCAGACTCTGCTCACTCCGGGGGAAGCGGATCAGAGGGCCGAAAATTTCCAGGTATTGACGGTGCAGCTCCTCCAGAATCTCCACTGAATCCGCCACCTGATAATAGGGCGCATCGGTCAGCACCGTATAATGACCGAAATAAGTCAGATCAAAATCCGGATACTCCATTTGAAAATGCACATCCCGGAGACTTACTTCCGGAAGCTCTTTGTCATAGGGACGCAGAGACAGCACCTCCGAAGCGGAAAGGGTGGTTTCGAGCCGACCCTGCATTCCGAAATGCTCGCGGATCCGGAGTTGTCCCTGCTCTTGACTCAGAATACGCACATGCCGGATTTCGCCGCCGCGCAGCTCAAGCGTATGCGTGGGCCAGCTTTGCTGCAGACGGGTCTGAATGTGCCGGTGCCAGTACTTCTCCTCATCGGAATACTTTTCAAACGGCTTTTCCCGGCCGGTCCGGTTGTGCAGATTCGGCCATTCCATCAGACTCGAAAGCGCCCGGCCCGGCGGGGTGCCGAGAAACTGATAGAAGCGCGGATCGTAGGCGTGACTCCAGCGCACCAGCTGAACTGCAACGCCCAGAAACAGCATCAGCGCCCCCAGCCGGAACCAGAAAAAGATTCTGCGGAAAATGACGGTCCAGCGCTGAAAACGGTTTGAGTCCATAGTGGAGTGTAAACCGGGAAAAATTTTCTGTCCAGCTTTCTGGCGGGCTGTCCGGAACCCCGTTCCGGGCGGACTCAGACCCGGAGATCCCTTTTCAGCCCCTTGCCGCTGGCAAACTCCACGGATTGGGTATCCCAGGCGACGCTGACTTTCGGACCCTTGAACTGCAGCCGAACCGGGCGTTCGGGTTCACGGCTTTTCAGCAAATTGGCTAGAGAAATCGCCTTCTCCGCACCGTCTCCGCGCTGAAAATTCCACACCTCATCCGGTTGGGCCATCCGGTTTTCATCGTAGATGGATCCTTCCGGCAGGGAAAGTATTTTCCGGACCGCCTCGGCCTCGCCATCCTTTTTCAGGGCTTCAATGATGACCGGATTTCGTTCAATCGCCGCCTTCATGAAAGGAGTCCAGTCCGTGCGGTTGAGATCCCGATACGCATAAAATGCAAGATCCACCACCGGATGGGTTTCCCGCATGCTCTCCAGGACCTCCATAATTTTTTCCCGACCCCACTCGGCCTTCAGTTCGATTTTGGGACTGGGGACAAAAGTGCGGTTTTCCGGAAGTTGCGGCTCGATCCGGCAGAACTCCACCAGGAGCTGACCCACATTCCGCGCTTTCGCATTTGTACAGCTGAACGCATCCATCAGTACCGCAAGATCCTTGGGCTGGTTTAAATCCAAGTCCGGATTCTGGGAAAAAAAATCCTCGAAATTGTTCAGCACGATTCTGCCCTGAATGGGTTCGGCGTAAAATTCATAGCGGTCGATCTCATCCAGCAGTTTGTCCCGGGTCTGATCGTTGACCCGGTAGCTGCTGCCGTGCTCATAGGCGTATACCTTCTCGGCTTCGATATACCGCTGACTGCCGTGATGATCCTGACGGACTTGGAAACATTTCTGCAGTTCTGAATGCTGCCGCAGGAAATTCGAGAGAATCTCCATGTCGATTTTCGTGGTAAGATACCCGCGCAGTTTCTCCACATTCCGCTGATAGGAGTCCGGATCAATCGTTGCCTCCGGATACATGGTGTGGATGTATCCGGTATTGTTGGCCACAATGGTGATTTTTTCATTCCGGATGGCCCGCTGGGCCTTCCAGGAGATTTCCGTACCATTGAACCACATATTTTTGGTCACGATCCGGCGGTTGTTGGTGATTACCCCCTCGCCGATATTCACAAAATTCTGCGAGTGCAGCGGAGTGGCCAGCAGCAGGATCTCCTCCAGCTCCACGCCCCCCACAATAAACAGCGCGGCCGCATACAGGGTGGACAGGGAGACGCACTCGCCCGCGCCTGTACTGTATCCCTCCTTGTAGCGGAAGGCATCCATCGCCTCCACGGTCTCCGTTTTCCAATAGGGGATCGTGTCGTCAGTGTAGCGGTCCAGTCCGAAATGTTTCCGGATATCCAGATCGAAATAATATTTGTCCCCTTCATAACCGAAAAGCGCATTGCTGCGTTTCAGAATTTCCGGATCGATGATGGAGGAGAAACGCGCCATCTCCCTCTGTTTGGTGGTCAGCCCCCAGGTGTCCAGATCCAGGTTGAAATCGTATTGATCCATGATGTGCTGTTTGAGCCGCTGCACTCTGCGGTTGGAGGATTTTCCCTGAATTTTCTGTGCCCAGTCCTCCTCCAGCCAGGCCCAGATACGGGGAGACATGATATTGGCAAGCACCAGCGCATAGAGCAGTTCCGGAAAAACGAAGATCTCCATGTCCCCCAGCGTGACCGCACTGGAATGTTTTTCTAAGGTATAGGTGGATTCTTCACCGGTTTCTAATATGTTCTTGCTTTGATTGTCTTGCATGATTGATTTCCTGATGCCAGTTTAGTCTCCGAAGTGCCGCTTATGTTACAGACAATTCCCCGATTTGCAAAAAGATCCTGACCTATGAGTGAAGAAGCTGAAAATTCCGACGCATCGAAGCCAGAAGAGCTGCTGTCTCTGTTTGGCAGTTTTGATCTCACTCCAGACTGGGCCAAAGGAAATCCAGGGGTAACCCAGTCAGAGCCCGAGTCCCGCGGACGCGGTGGACGTCAAAATGGACGTCAGAGCGGGGGACGCGGCCGGGACGGTCAGCGGGATTCCGGACCTCCCCGCATTCCCAAATCCTCCCGGGCCAACCTGCAGGGTGTGCGGGTGAAACCCCGCCGTGATCACGCGGCATCCGGTCCCCGCGACGCGCAGGACCACCAGGGGGATTCTTCCCGAGACTCCCGGGGCGATCAGTTCCGGGGCCGTTCCCGTCCGGCGGAACGGGCACCGCGGGTTCCTGTGCACATTGATTTTATTCCGGAGAAAAAGCGTCTCAGCAAGGTGGTGAAAGTGATTCGCCAGTCCAACCGGGCCTATCCCCTGAAAATCGTGGCGGAAAAATTCATGGAGAATCCCGGATTTATCTCCATGAAATACACGGTGAAAGATCAGGGCGAGGAGGCAACGGATTTTTATCTCTACGTCTGCACCGCCAACGGAATGGTTTTCTCGGATGCGCAGTCCTGCGAGCAGTATGTGCTGGACCATGGCATGGAGGCCACCTACGAGGCGACCGAAAAAGAAGTGCCGCCTCCCTCCGGTAATTTTATCTGCGTGGGACGTCACTCCCGGAGCGGACGTCTGATCGGACCGCCCAACTGGCACGGGTATCAGGCCCGCCTGGAAGCCCTCCGTCTGGAAATCGCCGAGGATCTGCCGCAGGAAGTTTTCCTCCGTCAGGTGGAAATGGTGCATGACCCCGAAGCGATTGAGGCCTGGAAGCACGAAGTGTCTATGCAGCGTTTCTACCGTAAAAAGCTGGAGAAGCAGGTGGCTGAAGCCGGGAGTCAGGAGGCGGGAGCCGGGAGTCAGGAGGCGGGAGCCGGGGGGCAGGAGGCAGGAGCCGGGGGGCAGGAGCCTGGAGCCGGGAGTCAGGAGGCAGGAGCCGGGGGACAGGAGGCGGAGGCTGAGGTCGGGGAACAGGCGGCTGAAGCTGCGGAAGTGTCTGATTCACCGGAGCCGTCCGAAACGCCGGAACCTGCGGTTGCTGAAACTGGGGCCGAAGCTCCTGTCGATGACCGTCCCTATGAGTGGACGCGTGAACAGGCTGAGGCTGATTTCCGCGCTCACCACCTGCCGAAACTGGTGCGCAAAACCAAACGGGCGATCATGCCCGGATATCTGTTCCCGAAAATGACGGATCCCGGCCTTCTGAGTCTTACCCGCTTCCATCTGAACCGGGAACATGACCGTCCGAATTCCATCATTTTTGCCCTGCGTCCGGCTTTCAAACATATGCGGCTGCATGTGTTCCGCCATCACGGCGAAATGATGGTCAGCGGAATCCCCCAACATCCGCTTCCCGCAGAGATGAAAGTGGTCGACGAGATCCGCAGTCTGCTGGATTATGTGGCCGCCCATCCCGGATGCGCAAGTCAGGAGGCCCTGAAAGCCGTGGCCAATCAGGGAGACGAAATCCCCGCCGAGCTCGTGTCCCACTTCCGCTGGCTGGTGGAGAAAGGTCATCTGATTGAAATGCACGATGATACCCTTCAGATTCCGCACGCTCCCCGCCCCAAAAAATGAATATTCCGGTCAAAAAAATCATCGGCCTGATTCTGGGTCTCGCTTCGCTGTGTCTGCTTCCTCTCTGTCAGTTTGAGGGTCTGAGTCCGGAGGGACACATTACACTGGGCATTTTTGTGTTTGCCGCGGTATTCTGGATCATGGAGCCGATTCCCATCTACGTCACCAGTCTGGGCGTGATCTTTTTTCAGGTGCTGCTGCTGTCCGACCACGGCATTCTGCTGGGCACGCTCAACCGCCTCTCCGACGGCAGTTACACCGCGCCCAAATATGAGAGTTTCTACGCCACGCTGGCACATCCGATCCTGATTCTGTTCCTGGGCGGTTTCAGTCTGGCCAAGGCCGCTGAAAAATATGCGCTCGACCGCAATCTCACCCGTATCCTTCTGAAACCTTTCGGGTCCTCGCCCGTCCGGGTCGCCCTCGGCGTCATGCTGGTCACCGGAATCCTCTCCGCTTTTATGAGCAATACGGCCACCACCGCGATGATGATGACCGTCGCGCTTCCCATTGTGGCGAAAGTTCCGGCCCAGGACCCCTTCCGCCGCCTGGTCGCACTTTCCATTCCTGTGGGGGCAAATATTGGCGGGATTGCCACTCCCATCGGCACCCCGCCCAATGCCGTGGCCATTGCGGCGCTGGCGAAACAGGGAACCTCGGTGGCCTTCAGCACCTGGATGATTCTGGCCACCCCGCTGGTGCTGCTGGCCTTGATCCTCTGCTGGTGGGCCATGTGCAGAATGTTTCCTCCGGAGCTGAAAAAATTTGAACTCACGATTGAAGGAGAATTCAAACGCTCCCCCAAAGCCATCGGCTTGTATGTAGTGTTTGCCCTGACCATCGGACTCTGGGTCACGGAAAAACTGCATCATATCCCCTCGGCTGTCGTGGCCTTTTTGCCGATGGTGATGCTCCCCGCGCTGGGAATTCTGGACAAACAGGACATCCGCAGCCATGCATGGGAAGTGCTTTGGCTGGTGGCTGGGGGCATTTCTCTCGGGATCAGCCTGAAAAACACCGGTCTGGCGGAATGGCTGATTGGTCTGGTGTCCTGGGATGCTTTCTCTCCTTTTATGCTGATTCTGTTGTTTGCCCTGGTCGGTTTTGCAGTGGGGAATCTGATTTCCCACACTGTCAGTGCCACCATTCTGGTGCCCATCGCGATCGCCATGCTTGCTCCGGATTCCGCCGCCGGACCCGAGGCGATGATTATTCCGATTGCGGTGAGCGGGATCATTGTCAGTTTTGCCATGATCCTGCCTATCTCAACTCCTCCGAATGCGATCGCGCTCGCCACCGGGCTGATTGAAACCCGGGATCTGGCCAAAGCGGGAATTCTGGTCGGGCTGGTGGGAATTGCGCTGACCCTGCTGTTCGGTATCTTTGTCTGGCCCATCCTGCTCTAGGAGAATCTCATGTCCAAACTTGTTATTTTATGTGTGGAAGATGAACCCGATGTGCTGGACGCCGTGATCCGGGAACTGGAGCCGCTGGAGGATCTTTTCCCGGTGGAGGCGGCGGAAAACACCACCGAAGCCCGGGAACTGCTGCAGAAAATCAGAGACCGCGGAGATCAGACCGCCGTCATCTTCTGCGATCATATCCTGTCCGGAGAAACCGGCGTGGATTTTCTGGTGGACCTTCAGCGGGACGAGGAATGGAGAAAAACCCGTAAAGTTCTGCTCACCGGTCAGGCGGGACTGGAGGCCACCGTCAAAGCCGTGAATCAGGCTGAACTCGCCCACTACATCGCCAAACCCTGGGAGGGGAATGAAGTGCTCACGGTGGCCCGGCGTGAATTGGCCCTTTACCTCCGGGCCTGCGATCTCGATCCGCTGCCTTATCTCCGTCATCTTGATGTGGATCTGCTCCAGGATCTGATCCGCAAACACCTTTCTTCCGACCGGTAGTTCCATGTCCGACCGGGAAGTTCAGGGATTGTATCCATCCACCGGGGAGGCATTGCAGGGACTGGTCGCCTGGGCCC
>JBMTJR010000033.1:0-12808 GCA_049438565.1 Kiritimatiellia bacterium | reverse complement strand
AATTTTTCGGGCCCCTTCGCGGCTACAATTTTACTTATATTGCTCTAGGGACACGTAGCGGCCCCGGGATCACGCATTTTTCGGACTTTCATTTCCAGCAGGCCGCGCCAGCGGGGGCAGAACTGATAAAGAACCACCGCCGCTGCGGCCCCCAGCCCATCCGCCAGCCAGTCGTCAAATTCGACCGAGCGTCCGGGGGTGAAGGACTGACGGTATTCATCCAGTCCCCCGTACCCGGCCACCAGCAGCCAGACGCCCAGCGCAGCACGCCATCCGCGGTCCCGCAGGAAGGACAGCCGGATCACCGAAGTGGCCAGCGCGCCAAAAACCGCAAAATGGGCGATTTTATCGGGACTGAAACTGAAAGAGGGCGTGGCCAGCGTGGTTTGACCCGAGGCCAGAAACACGGTGGCCATGATCAACGGCGGCCAGAGGAATTCGCGGGAGGGTTTCGTCAGCGGCATCTTAGGTCATTTGCATTAAAAACGCCGTCTGACCAGCTCAATCATACCATTGGCCACCGGGACTCTGGGCACCAGCACATCCGCGGAATCCCAGTAGTCCTGATGGAAAATCACCTGTCCCTGTTCATTGAAACGCAGATGACTCATGCCGAGAGAACGCTGAGGCGCCGCCCCGTCTTTTCCGGGCAGCACCATGACCCAGGGCAGATAAAAATCGATGCCCTGCCGGACCACGGGGGAAAATTCAAAGGTCACCCCCGGACTCATCTCAGCGGATTTGACCATGTAATCAGTCATCTCCTGCCGGTCGGTGTAGGTGTGAAAGGCATCCCGGAAATAAAAATCCTCGGCGTAGGCCAGGGGGAAATTGGCGGCCGCGCCCTCCGGGGTAAAGGGAGTGAAGGCATTCTGCACTTTGGCAATCCACGCGGTTTCCTCCGCACTTCCGGCGACGGGGCTGGCGGCCAGCTCTGCAGTTTTTTCCAGCCACTCCTGATACAACGGATTGGGGGCGGTGGCCTCGTGACGGGGTTTCACCCCTACGCGGTGCAAATAGAAGAACAGCACCAGAAACAGAAAAAGCGTATCGAGCATGCCGAAAATGAAGAATTTCATGGGGAGGATTCCTGTAAGTGTTTGCGGGTGGCTTCCCCCATTTTAAGGAGGAAGTGAAGGGAAAAATAGGTCAAAGCCATCCAGAACGGCACCGAAACCGCCCAGCCGCAGATGGCGTGCACGAAGGTCATCGCAAATTCGCCGAGGGTCTGCATCGGGGCAGCCCGGAAGCGGGCGGTGAATTCGGGAATACTGAGCGAAAAGGGCGTATCTGTGCGGAACATCCACTCTCCAAGCCGGATATAGGGAATGATGAGAATGAATTTCAGCGGAGAACTCGCATAGTTGAAGGCCTGCATGATGGAATGATTCAGCTTCCAGACAAAACCCATCAGCCCGAGCGCGGCCGTGGTCACTCCGTAAATCGGAAACAGTCCGATGGTCAGCCCCCAGGCTCCGGACCAGCAGACCCCCTCGGGAGACCAGCCCTGCCGGAGCGCGTTGAGCACCGTATTCCGCATTTTGTGATAAAACCGTTTCATAAGCATTGATCGAAGGATCCGTTTCCTCCTTACCCGCTTTGAGGGGGCAGTTTCGAGGCCGAATCTCAGGAAGTTCCCGGAAAAGGTTTTTCATTGGCGGCATATTGTGGCAGGAAACCGCTCCGCCTGCGGAAAATGAATTCCGCAGGTTTGTTATTGGACACCCTGTTTATGTTTCAACTGATCACCAAAAAACGTGGAAATCTGAAAGACGACACCCTCTCCGGACTCACCGTGGCCCTGGCCCTGGTGCCGGAGGCCATTGCCTTTTCTTTTGCTGCCGGCGTGCCCCCGCTGGTCGGCCTGTGGGCCGCAGTGTTTATGGGCTTTTTCACTTCCACCTTTGGCGGACGCCCCGGCATGATCTCAGGTGCGACCGGGGCCATCGCGGTGGTGGTGGCCAAAGCGTTCCAGTACGGGGAACTGCAGGGAGCGGGAATGGGACTGGAATACGTTTTTACCGCCGTGATGATTGCGGGGGTGATTCAGCTTTTGTTCGGACTGTTCAAACTGGGTCATTTCGTGCGTCTGGTTCCCCATCCGGTCATGATCGGTTTCGTGAACGGACTGGCCATCGTGATTCTGATGGCCCAGTTCCAGTCTTTCAAAAATGCGGAGGGGATCTGGCTGCCTCAGGATCAGCTTCTGGTCATGGGCATTCTGGTGCTGCTGACCATGGCGATCATTCAGTTTTTTCCCAAAATCACCCGGGCCGTGCCCTCCACGCTGGTGGCGATTCTGGTCGTGGGACTGATCAGCTATTTTGGCACCGGATCCCGGACGGTGTCGGATGTGCTGCTGGAAAACACCGGCAGCGGCGTGCTGCACGGTACCTTTCCCCTGCCCCGGCTGCCCCGGAATATTGTCTGGAATGCGGAGAACCTCAAACTCCTGCTGCAGGTGGGCTTTACCGTGGCGATGGTCGGGATTATCGAGTCGCTGATGACCCTGCAGCTGGTGGACGACCTCACCGAAACCCGCGGGAAAAGTGACCGGGAGGCCCTGGCCCAGGGGGCCGCGAATTTTCTGTCCGGACTTTTCGGCGGCATGGGCGGATGTGCGATGATTGGTCAGAGTCTGATCAACATCAAATCCGGCGGCCGCGGCCGCAGCTCCGGCATTGTGGCCGCGGTGGCTTTGGCTCTGTTTATCCTGATCGGAGGTCCGGTGATCGGGCAGATTCCGATTGCGGCCCTGACCGGAGTGATGTTTATGGTGGTGATCGGCACCTTTGAATGGTCCACATTTTCAACCTTCGGCAAAGTCCCCCGGTCGGAAATTTTTGTCATCCTCTGCGTAACTCTGATCACCGTGCTGGAACACGATCTGGCCAAAGCGGTTTTTGCCGGTGTGGTGGTTTCCGCGCTGGTGTTCGCCTGGAAGAGCGCCAAACACGTGGCGCTGTACCCGGAGGATCAGGCGGACGGCTCCCGGATTTACAATCTGCACGGACTGCTGTTTTTCGGTTCGGTGCGGGAATTTTCAGAGCGCATGTCGCCTGCCCAGGATCCGGAGGAAATCATTATCGATTTCAAAGAGGCCCGGGTCTGCGATTATTCCAGCATGGAGGCCCTGAGCGCCCTGACGGAGCGGTATCGGAAGGCCGGAAAACGGGTGCGGCTGCGTCATTTGAGTCCGGAATGCGCCGGGCTGCTGGACAAAGCCGGGAGTTTGGTGGAAGTCGAAGTGGCGGCGGATGATCCGCATTACAGGGTGGCCCGGGTCTAAAGTCCGGATGAGGTCTTAGAGTGCGGAAACATACTTCCGCCTCACTGCCTTCCGGGATTGGGCAGAATCCAAATGCTGCCCAGCTTCAGTTCGGCGCGGGTGCCGGTCATCTTCAACACGTTGGCCAGGGCATCCAGTCCGCTGATCCCCCGCACATCGAGCGTGACTTTCTTTTCCGCCCCCTGCAGATCGGGAGAAAGAGAAGAGTACCAGTATCAGACCCACAAAGATTTTCCAGGGGAAGGCTGTCATGAGCGCAGAGCCTTTTTTACGTTTTTCTGGACTTCGGACACCGAGTGGGTGGGCGAGCCGATCTGACGTCCCTTCGCATCAAAGACCCGCATATTGGGGATACTTCGCAGACCGTACTGCTGGACGACGGGGGTCGACCAGTTGACAATATCAATCTGAATCAGATTCACGTTCGGATCCTCGGCCATTTTCTTCAGGTGGGGTTCGGCCTGACGGCAGGGCCCGCACCAGTCCGCATAAAAATCAACAATGGTCACCGTCCCTTTGCCCACCAGGGTGGAGATATCGATCGCTTTTCCGCCCTGACGGATATTCTGGTTCGCCGATGCCTGAACAGTTGCGCGTGGCTTTTCCGCTACCTTCGCCTGCTGTTTGGCCTCCTGTTTGGCAGCCTCAAGACCGGCCGCCAAAGCCTCTGACAAATTCGCGGGCAGTTCCACCAGACTGCTGTTTTTGATTTTCAGTTCCACTCCGGGGTAATACAGAATTTCCGTGTCTCCCAGATTAACTTTTCCCCCGGGTTCCCCGAGAGCCTGAATAACCTCCCGGCGGCTGCTTCCCACCTGAAGCTGGTCGATCAAAGAGATCCGTTCTTCATTGAGCTGTATCGCCTGCGCCGGCGGCGCCTCCCCCTCTTTTTGAGCAACGGGAGCGTCCATATTCTGTCCGCAGGCGCTGACAAGCAGAAGCAGGCTGAGAGGGATACATCGATAGTTCATGGAAAAAATCTAAGAGATTTTCCGGCAGTGGCAACCTTTCCCCGGAAAAATTATTCTCCTGAATCTGAGTGCAGGAGAACGCCCACCCGGTCAATTTCAATCCGTTCTCCGGGAAGGGAGGGGGAAAACAGATCAAAGCGGAAAGAAGTGATGAGGTCACCGGGAGCCCATTTTTTGGCATCGGCGGGATCAAAACTGAGGACCTGCCAGTCTCTGTGGACGGCATGGAGCGCGCGGATTTCATGTCCGGGTCGATACCAGTGATCCGGGGTTGCCCAGTAGAAGATGGTATCCGTGCGTTGTCGGATCGCATCCGGGGTCCGGAACCGGATCACCACCCTGGCAATCTGTTCCGACGGGACAGGCTCAGGCAAATTGAGAACCAAATAAGGATTAAGATCCCGGGCTGAGTAGCGGCCGGGCGCGGAGGGATCCACTGGAACCATCCCGCTGACATTCATTCGTCCGGGTTCCTCCCCGGGCAGAAAATCAATCTGAAACCGTTCCTGTGGGTAGTGGGTTTCTATTTTTAGGGGATCAAATTCCCGGCGGATCTCTAAAATTTCCTCAGAGGTCAACGCTTCCTTCCTGAAATGGCTTTCCAGAATCCGGAATCCAAAAGGGGTCACTTTTTCATAATTTAAATCCGCATCGAGACGTTCTCTCCAGACTTCGTTGTGCACGATGACGTGAGTGATTCCCATTTCCCGCAGGAAGCCGGTCAGATCGGACAGGGGATGTTCCGTGGTGAGTTTGATCAAATGCAGAAAATACGGATTCCGGGTGCCGACCGGAGTGGAATTGGCCAGGGGGACAAAGTTACCGAAATGATACCCAAACGGCGAAGGCTTCTGAAGATAAGGCAGATGAATGACCGAAGCATCCTCGTCCAGAGACTCCAGAAATCGGGAAATCCCGCTCTCCTGCGGCACCTCGGTTCTGCTCCGTTCCCGGAGGGGGACCGTGTCGGCCAGAAGCAAAAGAAATATCACTCCCCAGAGCATACGTTTCTCAGCTTTGATTGTGGAAAGGGAAAACGCGAACAGCACGTTCAGTCCAAGACCCGCCAACAGGGAGAAGCGGGCCACCGCCCGGAAGGTCTGCAGCGAAGGAATCGTCTCCAGCACAAAAAACCAGGGAAGGCGAACCCGGAAAAGAGTGCCCCCCGCCCAGAGGAAAGGACCCAGAGAAAAAAGAAAACCCACCAGAGCGAGGACCATCCAGGGGAACAGTTCGCTTCTTGCTTTCTTCTGCCGGACCGCAATTCCCACAGAGACCAGCGCACCCAGAATCACCCATCCTCCCCAGTAATTGTGACGTTCCGCCACCTGAATGTTTTCCAGAAAGGAGGGAACCCCCAGCAGATTCCGGGCGAGAAGCCCGGTCAGGGTCGGTGGAAAAGGAAAGATGTAGCCCTGAAGGTCCGCGCTGAGAAAAACAGAACTCATGAGGTTCCGGGAGGAAGGAATGAGTTCTCTCAGGGCGAAGGCGTCTGCATAAACCCGGGAAACACCGGCCACCGCGATGGCGAGCCCCATCGGCAACAGCAGGGGTTTCCACCGTTGCCGGCGCCAGGGTGCCCTCCCCTGCGCCACCCACAGGACAAGGAGGGTGAATACACATAGGATTCCGAGTCGGGAACTGAGGGTTCCCTGCAGAAACACCAGCCCGGAAATTCCTGCATAAGCAGCCAGAGATCCCCGTCGCATTGCATACCCGAAAAGGGCAAGCGCCAGCGGGGTCGGGAAAAGGGCAAACATGGTGATGTGTCCGTAATAGTGGGACATCATAAAACCACTGAAGGCAAAAGACAGTCCGCTGAGGAATGCGGCCGGAGGCCGGCAACCCAGCGTGCGGGTCAGAACATAAAAGGAAAGAGCGTTGCCAATCCCGCACAGCATCATCGTGGTGTGAAACACGGTCACCGGGTTGCTGAGAACCCAGGAAAGGGGCCAGGTGATCCACACCAGACCCGGCACCAGATCTGTCAGCCCCCCCGCATGCGGCAAAGGATAGGAAATCGGCAGATCAAACAGCTTTTCTGGGAAACCGGACGACAGCACATGATGGCCCCAGGCCAGAAAATAGGCCGCATCCAGCGCATCGCCCTGAACCAGGGAGCGATGAAATTCCGATAGAGGAACATGATGGGCAAACACGAGAAAACTCAACAGCGTGTATCCCAGCCCTGCACCAGCGAGCTCCCGAAGATATTTCATTCCCCGGCTGCAACCCCGTACTGTCTTAAAAGGTATCATCATTCCAAATCAGGGAAAAATACCGCGCAGTTCGTAGATTTCCTGCAAATGCTCCAAAGCGGAGGCGTAGGAGGCAACACGCAGGCTGCACTGATATTTTTCCGCCGCCGCCTGCACCCGTCCTGCGGCATCCTGCATGGTCTTCCTCAGGAGCTGATCCACGGTTTTTTCGTCCCACTGTTCGCTCTGACGGTTCTGTTTCCACTCGAAGTAGCTGACGGTCACGCCCCCGGCATTGCAGAGAATCGCGGGCAGAATCGTCACCCCCCGCTCCACCAGCAGCGCCTCGCCCTGCGGGGTCAGCGGTGCATTGGCCGCCTCCACCAGCACTTTGCACTGGATCCACTCCGCATTGTTTTCGTGAATCATCTGTTCCAGTGCGGCGGGAATCAGCAGATCCACTTCGCAGCGGTAAAAAGCCTCTTCAGTCAGAGCCTCCGCTTCCGCAAATCCCTCCACCGACCCGGTCCGCCGCACATGCGCCGCCAAAGCCTCGGGATCGATTCCCTCCGCACAGAATACCGCGCCCCGGTGATCCAGCACTGCCTGCAGCCGTGCCCCTTTTGCCGAAAGCAGTCTGGCCGTCCATGATCCCACATTCCCGAATCCGATGAGGGAGAACGTGCAGTCCGGAAGTTCGAGTCCCAGGCCGGGCATCAGCACCTCCAATACATCCACCACCCCCTGACCCGTGGCTTTTTCCCGTCCGGCAGAGCCTCCGAAGGCCAGGGGTTTGCCCGTGACCACTGCGCGCGCCTCCACCTTGTTGGCAAGTTCGGCAAAGTTAATGTAGGTGTCGGCCATCCAGGCCATGACCTGCGCGTTGGATCCCATGTCGGGCGCGGGGATGTCGTAGTCCGGTCCGATGTTGGAACCCAGCGCGGCGGTGAAACGACGGGTAATCCGCATCAGTTCATCAGGACTGACCGAAGCCGGATCGAGTTTGAGTCCCCCTTTCGCGCCGCCAAAGGGCAGACGCATGAGCGCACACTTCATGGTCATAAGCACGGCTAGCGACTTGATGTCATCCAAAGAAACATCCTCATGATAGCGGATCCCGCCCTTGTAGGGTCCGGCCACATTGTTGTGCTGCACCCGATAGCCCTTGATAAGCCGATAGCTTCCATCATCCATGCGGACCGGGAAGTGCACCATGATTTCATTTTTGGGCTGAGCCAGGATCAGCTGCTCCCGACGGGACATGCCCACGCGCTGTGCCGCCTCCAGCACCGCGGAAATGGTCTGATAATAAATATTGTCCGGTGCATAGACCATTTCCAGCTCGGCGAACAGGGCATCAACATCCGTGGAATTCATGCAAAAAAATACCTCACACTCCGAAGCGAAGTGCGAGGTTTTTTTTACTGAATCTTTAAACCCGCAGGATCAGGCGAGATCGAAGCGGTCCGCGTTCATCACCTTGTTCCAGGCCGAAACAAAGTCGCAGACGAACCGGGACGGTGCATCCGCGCAGCCGTAGAGTTCCGCGATGGCCCGGAGTCTGGAATTGGATCCGAACACCAGGTCCACCCGGGTGGCGGTCCATTTGAGTTCTCCGCTGGCCCGGTCCCGTCCTTCAAACGCTTCCCCTGCGGCCGTGACGGGTTTCCATTCCGTGTTAAGGTCCAGAAGATTGACAAAGAAGTCGTTGGTCAGGGTTCCCGGACGCTGGGTGAACACGCCGAGTTCGGAGGCGCCGAAATTCGCGTTGAGCACCCGGAGTCCGCCCACCAGCACCGTCATTTCCGGTGCGGTAAGTCCCAGGAGCTGGGCTTTGTCGAGCAGCAGTTCCTCGGCGGAGACCGAAAACTGCTTCTTCTGGTAGTTGCGGAATCCGTCGGCGACCGGTTCGAGCACTTCGAAGGATTCGACATCTGTCAGCTCCTGCGTGGTATCACTGCGGCCGGGCAGGAAAGGAACCGTGACCTCGTGTCCCGCATCCCGGGCGGCTTTTTCGATGGCGGCCGCGCCTCCCAGCACAATCAAATCGGCCAGGGAAACCCGTTTGCCGCCGCTCTGGGCCTGATGGAAGTCGGCCTGAATTCCCTCCAGCACCTCCAGTACCCGGGACAGCTGCTCGGGCTGATTCACCTCCCAGTCTTTCTGGGGCGCCAGACGGATGCGGGCGCCGTTCGCGCCGCCGCGTTTGTCGGAACCCCGGAAGGTGGAGGCGGAAGACCAGGCGGTGTAGACCAGTTCGGACACCGAGAGGCCGGAGCGCAAAATTTCAGATTTCAGATGGGAAATTTCAGATTCACCAATCAATTCATGGTCCACGGCCGGAATCGGGTCCTGCCAAATCAGCTCCTCTTCGGGCACCAGCGGTCCGAGATAGCGGGAGCGGGGCCCCATATCGCGGTGGGTAAGTTTGAACCAGGCGCGGGCGAAGGCATCCGCAAACTGCTCCGGATGCTCGTGAAAGCGGCGGGAGATCGGCTCGTAAATCGGGTCCATCCGCAGGGCCATATCCGCCGTGGTCATCATCGGCGCATGGGTTTTGGCCGCGTCGTGTGCATCAGGAACCAGCTTTTTTGCCTCCGGATCTTTGGGAACCCACTGATGGGCTCCGGCCGGACTTTTGGTCAGTTCCCATTCATACCCAAACAGCATATCGAAGTAGCTGTTGTCCCATTTTGTGGGTGTGGGGGTCCAGGCGCCTTCAATCCCACTGGTGATGGTGTCGCCGGCTTTACCGCTGCCATGGGTGCATTTCCAGCCCAGCCCCTGCTCCTCGATGGGAGCGGCTTCCGGTTCGGGTCCCACCAGCGCGGCATCCCCGGCTCCATGACATTTGCCGAAGGTATGTCCCCCGGCCACCAGCGCCACGGTTTCTTCATCGTTCATAGCCATCCGGGCAAAAGTTTCCCGGATATCCCGTCCCGAAGCCACCGGATCCGGATTTCCGTTCGGACCTTCCGGATTCACATAAATCAGGCCCATCTGTACAGCCGCCAGCGGGTTTTCCAGATCGCGCTCGCCGGAATAACGTTTGTCCCCCAGCCATTCGCTCTCCATACCCCAGTAAATGTCCTCCTCCGGTTCCCAGATATCCTCCCGTCCTCCGCCGAATCCGAAGGGCTTCAGGCCCATGGACTCAATCGCGCAGTTGCCGGCCAGAATAAACAGGTCCGCCCAGGAGATTTTGTTGCCGTATTTCTGTTTTACCGGCCAGAGCAGACGCCGGGCCTTGTCCAGGTTCGCATTGTCCGGCCAGCTGTTCAGCGGCGCGAAACGCTGGGAACCCGATCCACCCCCTCCCCGTCCGTCGCCGGTGCGGTAGGTGCCCGCACTGTGCCAGGCCATGCGGATGAACAGCGGGCCATAGTGACCGTAATCGGCGGGCCACCACTCCTGCGAAGTGGTCATCAGCTGAAACAAATCCTCTTTCACCGCTTCCAGATCCAGCGATTTGAACTCCTCCGCATAGTTGAAGCTGGGGCCCATCGGGTTCGATTTTTCGGAGTGCTGATGCAGGATGTCCAGATTCAACTGATTCGGCCACCAATCTTTGTTCGAGGTGCCCCTCGAAGTTTTGGCGCCGTGCATGACCGGACATTTTCCTGTGCTTGTTTCGGGGTGTGACATAGTACTTTTCCTTTCAGTCTATAAGGGTTGATTACGAATTGTTTTGGTTTTGACAGTCAGGGCAGAGACCCCAGTAAATCACTTCCGCCTCCTCAATCCGGTATCCCCGGGGGTCCAAAGCCTCCAGGCAGGGCGCATGACCCACCGCGCAGGCCGTATCCTCCATTTTTCCGCAGCGGCGGCAGACCACATGATGGTGGTTGTCGAAATTTTTTTCGTAGCGTGCCGTGGAACCGGCAGGCTGGATGCGGCGCAGCAGTCCGTGTTCAGTCATCACATTCAGGGCATCATAAACTGCCTGACGCGAAACCGCTCCGATCTCCGCCCGGACCCGCTCGCAGATCTCATCCGCCAGCGCATGCGGGAAGCGGTTCACCGCACGGTAAACCGCCAGACGCTGTGCGGTCACCTGCAGACCCGCCTGACGCAGCGCCTGGGTCTCTGAAACTGAATTTTCCGATTCCATACTCATTGCAGATACAAGGATTCTGGATTATGTCCAGAATAAGATTTATTCCAAATCTCAGACCGTTTTCCGCTCCAGGACAAAAACATCGTGCGGAGCGCCCTGAATCCAAAAGGCTCCCCGCTGCGTACCGGTAATTTCAAAGCCGCAGGCCTGATAAAGTTTCAAGGCCCGGGTGTTGGAAACCTCCACATTCAGCAGACAATGGGAAAGCCCCCATTTGTTCTGAATCTCGGTCTGGGCCCGGCGGACCAGCCGACCGCCCAGTCCCTGTCCCCGCAACGCAGCCTCCACGAAGGTGCTGTAAACCAGTCCTACCCTGCATCCGAGATGGGTACGGACCCGGATGCCGGTGAGGCCGACCAGGCGTCCGTCGAGCCAGCCCCCCAGCAGTGCTGCTTCGCCCCGGCTCCGGTAGCGGAGCAACTGGCGACGGTAATGCTCCAGATTTTTTTGAAGCTCCACCCCCACCGGAGTTCCGAAATGGACCGCACATTCCCGTATCGCCCGATGCCGGACCCGCATGAGTTCCCGGGCATCTTCCGGACCCAGAAAGCGAATCCCGGGCAACTCGGCGGCATGTCTGTTGGTATTCTCAATTCCACTCATAGGAAAATACGGTAAAAAGATCAATTTTGGCGTTTAGTGTATACAAAATTGTATTTTTTTCATGCCGCAGGGACGATGCAGGGAAATTTTTACTTGTTCTACTATCAGGGGGGGTGTAGGAAGTGGGACCATTTTGATTCTGCTTTTTTTATCGGCGTTTGTCCGCAATTTGTGAAGCAATTTTTATCGAACGCTTTGTTAAAAGCCAAATTTGTACGAGAGAAAATTTATGTCCACTATTGATCAATACCGTCCACCCCACACTCCGCCGTCGCAGGGACTCTACTCCCCGGATCAGGAACGGGATGCCTGCGGGGTCGGATTCATCTGTAACATGAACGGGAAGCAGTCCCACAGTATTATCCACCAGGCCATGGAGATTCTGGTGCGCCTGACCCATCGTGGCGCCGAATCGGCCGACAACCGGACCGGGGACGGCGCCGGGGTGCTGCTGCAGACTCCGGACAAATTTTTCCGCCGGGTCTGTTCGGAAATGGGTGTGGAGCTTCCTCCGCGGGGGAAATACGCCACCGGTCTGGTGTTTCTGCCCAAAGATGAAACCGAACGCGCGCTGATCAAGAAACAGTTCGAGGCGGAAATCGCCGAAAACGGTCAGAAATTTCTCTGCTGGCGCGAAGTGCCGGTGAATTCCTCGATTCTGGGAGAGCTGGCTGCCAAATCAGAGCCCAAAATGGAGCAGGTGTTCATCGGTATGGGCGAAGGGGTTCACGATGCCCGCTCCTTCGAGCGTGAGCTGTACATCATCCGCAAAGGCGTGGAAAAATTTGTGGTGGAGTCCTCCGGGATCACCGACAAAGCCACCTTTTATGTGCCGAGTCTGTCCTCCCGGACCATGATCTATAAAGGTCTGCTCAAGCCGGAGGATTTCGAGGCCTACTACACCGATTTGCTGGACAAAGACGTGGAAACCAGTCTGGCCCTGGTGCATCAGCGCTTCTCCACCAATACTTTCCCGGCCTGGAAGCTGGCCCAGCCCTTCCGACTGCTCTGCCACAACGGCGAGATCAACACCGTGCGCGGAAACGCCAACTGGATGAATGCGCGGCAGGGTCAGTTCCAGAGCGAAGTGTTCGGAGACCGGATGGCCAAACTCGCCCCGATCTGTATTCCCGGCAATTCCGATTCCGCCACCCTGGACAACACGCTGGAACTGCTCTACCACACCGGACGCGATCTGCCCAAGGCGATGATGATGATGGTGCCGGAGGCCTGGCAGAACCACATGACCATGTCGGACGAGAAGAAGGCTTTCTACGAATACCACTCCTGCATGATGGAGCCCTGGGACGGTCCGGCCCTCATGCCTTTCTCCGACGGCACCTTTGTGGGGGCGATTCTCGACCGGAACGGCCTGCGTCCGGCCCGCTATCTGGTGACCTCCGACGATCAGGTGGTCATGGCCTCCGAGACCGGGGTGGTGGACATTGATCCGGCCAAGATTGTGAAAAAAGGCCGGCTGGAGCCGGGACGGATGTTCCTGATCAATCTTGAGGAGGGCCGCATTGTGGAGGACGGAGAAATCAAAGGCGCCCTCACTACCCGCAAGCCTTACCGTCAGTGGCTGAACGACAACATGGTAACCATCCATGAACTGCCGGCCGCGCCCCAC
>JBMTJR010000032.1:0-12868 GCA_049438565.1 Kiritimatiellia bacterium | reverse complement strand
CGTTCAAATCTTGCCCATTTGTAGCCCATCGCAGTCCAAGCCAGCACCGAACAAAGAATCAGCACAATGACAATAATCTGACCGATAAGACTCGACTCGGTGAAAGACTGCAGTTGAGCCAGGACCGGATAACGCATCGGAAAAAGCAAAAGGGGGAATTCAGCAAGAGACAACATACCCCTCCTATTCTCACAGGAAGCGGAACGGTCAAGGGCAAGGGCGGGAAACCGCTCTTTTTTTTTAGCGCTGCGTCAAAATCGTATACAGTTCCTCTTCGGAGGCCGAGGCGAGAATCGCGTCCCGGATCTGCTGTTGTGTAAGCAGGCGGCTGATTTCGGCCAGAAACTGGATATGAGGCCCGGAGCGGTTGACCGGGGATACGGTGAGAATAAAGATCCGGCTGGGTTCCCCGTCCTGCGAATCGAAATCCACGCCCTCCGGAATCAGTCCCACGGCGGCCACCAGATTGTCCAAACTGTCGGTTTTCCCATGCGGAATGGCCAGGCCGTGATGCATGCCGGTGGACATTTTCTTCTCTCGTTCCAGCACGGCTTTGACCACCGCTTTGCGGTCCTGAATCCGCCCGGTGCGCACAATCAGATCAATCAGCTCTTCAACAATCCCCTGCTTGTCTCTCGCCTGCAGCGAAAGAGAGATGGATTCTTTTTGGAGAACTTTGCGGATATTCATGATAAAAATCGGGAGGAAGCCCGGAAAAAACCTTTAATTGCGCGTGAAGCGTTTTTCCAGTTTCCGACACATTTTGTCCAGTTCAGGATTCCTCTGACGCGCCTGAAGCAACTGTTTAATCTGCAGACTCACCGCCGCCGCGGAACCCAGACGGAGAAAGGCCGCGATTTCTTTCTGGGTCATCCCGGCAAACTGATAAAGGAATCCCGCCAGCACCGGGCGCAGCATGGAATGGTGACGCTGCACAAAAAAGTCCTCTTTGCTCACGCCCAGAACCTCCGCCGTCTCCTCCACCACTTTGAAACGGGAGATGCCCTGCACTTTTTTTCCGTAGCTCCGCAGCCCTTTCACCCTCTTGCCGTCCACCAGCGCCGCATGTTTCTGCTCCATTTCTTTTACAAAATCCGCAGACCCAATCGCGATCGGCGAAGCTTTGGAACGCCGCTTCCATGACGCTCCCCCTTCCGTCAACAGTTGCTCACAGGCCTGCAAATGCTTTTCCAGACGCTTTTTGACCGGGGAACCGTAGCCCCGCAAAAATTCCACGGAACGGTTTGGCAGGTCCTCCTGTCCGGACAGGATCTCCGCCAGACTGGAAAAGCGGAAAGTCCGAAGTTCTTTCCGCTGCGCGGCAGGGGAAAGCGGATTCTCCGCCGTCAACAGCGGAAAGCAGTGCACCCATTCACAGGCCTGAGTCAGAACCTCTGATTTTTCCAGAAGCTTCGCCCGGTAGCGGTCCCGCATGATCGGACCGCTCTGAACATAGTGCTGCCGGATATGACGGGCAAATGCGGTCTGCACCCCCTGCAAATAAAGACTGAGATTGGCTTTCGGGGTTTCAATCACCAACGCCGCCTGATTGTCCGCCAGGGCGTAGGCATGCAGAATCACCTGATGCTTGCTGGCAATCAATCCCAGCAGATCCACAAAATGGACCGCATCCGTATCTTCCACAAACAGTCCCAGCCCGTCGACCCCCTGCAGGGAGACAAGGTAACTGGCATGTTCAAATTTCACTCTGTAAGGTCTCGCCATTTGCAGTTTCCATTTAGGCAGGAAATTTAAAAATCCAAACGGAAAAGAAACATTTTCATTTCCTCCGCAGGGAAACCGGCTACAAACCGGGAGATTCACCAAAGGCATTTCCTATGAGCGAACCCGAAAAGAAATTGTTCAAAGACTGGTTTGATGCATCCGCAGCCCGGCAGTTGGGAGAGCAGGTGCGTGGCGTCTACCCGGCCTTTGATTTTCCCGGCTTTGTCCGACGCGCCTGCAAAGACCTGGAATCACTGGAAATGGGCGGACGGGTGGCGCAATTTTCCGATTCACTGGCAGAATTTCTGCCGGCCGATAAAGAAGAGGCCATCCAAATTCTTGCCCGCAGCCTGCCCGAAGCGCTTCCCAGTGCAGAGCAGATCACCGCCGGGTGGCTGCAGTGGCCACTGGGCAAATTTATTGCGGACCATGGCCTCGACTGTTTCGAGTGCTCCATGTCCGCAATGATCGAACTGACCCAGCGCTTCAGTTCGGAATTTGCCGTTCGCCCTTTTCTGGAGCAGCGTCCGCAGGAGACCCTGCAGCGCCTCACCGCCCTCACCTCCCATCCCAGTGTGCATGTACGCCGCTGGTGTTCCGAGGGCACCCGTCCCCTGCTTCCCTGGGGCAGAAAACTGGTCCAGCTCCAACAGGATCCCAGCCCGGTCTGGCCTATTCTGGAGGCACTGAAAGATGATCCGGAGCGCTACGTGCAGAAATCGGTGGCAAATCATTTGAACGACATCGCCAAAACCCATCCCGACCTGGTGCTGGCGCGTTGCCGGAAATGGATGCCGGGAGCCGGTCCGGGAAGACAGTGGGTGATTCGGCATGCCCTCCGCACCCTGATCAAAAACGGGAATCCCTCCGCTCTGGAACTCCTCGGATTCCCCCCGGTTCCGGTGCTGCCGGTTCAAATCCGGCTCAAACCTGCCAAAATCTGCGTCGGGGAGTCCCTGCAGATCCTCTTCCGGATCTCCAATCCGTATCCGGAGCCCCAGCGGCTGCTCATTGACTATGCAGTGCACTTCGTCCGACAGAAAGGAAAGACCGGGAGAAAAGTCTTCAAATGGACCACCCTGGAGCTGTCCCCGGGAGAAAGCGTGGAACTGAGCCGGCGGCATCCGATCCGAATCACCAGCGTCCGGGCCCTTTATCCCGGACGTCACCGGGTGGAACTGCTTCTCAACGGTAAAAATGTGGCTGAGAAATCGTTCCAGCTGGAACTTTGAGCTTCATTCCGCCAGGGCTGAAAAGTTCTCAGGTCTACTTGGTTTTGTGATAACGATTTAAAGAAAATTCCTAATCGTAATCCTGATCGTAATCATAATCGGCTCAAACATTGAGAATTTTCGATCACGACAACGATCACGACAACGATTACGAAAACCCTAACGATTAAGATCATGAAAATGATGCCAAGATGGGCTCTGGTGAATCCGATTAGCGAAATTTTTTGTATAACCCCTTGTAACAAGCACTTATTGTGAAACTCCGTGCAACCCTGTTCATTCCGCAGACCAAACGGATCTGACCTTGCATCCCCTGCCCGGCTGGGTTATCAGAGGCGCATGAAAATTTTATTTGTTGGTGACATCATGGGTTCGGCCGGACGGCAGGCATTTATGGATCTTGCGATTCCCATGAAAAAACGGGGTGAAGTGGACGTGATCATTGTCAATGGAGAAAATGCGGCCAACGGCAAAGGGATCAACCCTGATATGGCAGCGCAGTTTCTGGATGCCGGTGCGGATGTGATCACGCTGGGAGATCACACCTATGATCAGCGGCAAATCATGAGTTACCTCAACGAAGAGAGCCGCATCCTGCGTCCGGCCAACTTTGCCCCCGGAACCCCCGGCAAAGGATGGGACACCTATCAGACCTCGGCCGGACCGCTTACCGTGATCAATCTGATCGGCCGGGTGTTTCTGAATCCCAGCGACTGCCCTTTCCGCACTGCAGACAAGATTCTGAAACTGGCTCCCCGGAATCAGCCGATTTTTGTGGATATGCATGCGGAGGCCACCTCGGAGAAAATGGCGATGGGATGGCATCTCGCCAAACGGGTCAGCGCCGTGGTGGGAACGCATACCCATGTGCAGACTTCCGACGCCCGGATTCTCGAGGGACACACCGCCTACCTCACCGATGCCGGAATGACCGGATCCAAGGACTCAGTGATCGGCTGCAAGCGGGAACCCGTGCTGAAACGGTTTTTAACCGGACTGCCCGCCCGTTTTGAACCCGCAGACGAAAACGTCTCCCTGGAAGGATTCCGGGTGGACTGTGACCGGAGCGGAAAAGCAACCCTGGCGGAGGCGGTGCGGCTGCAGCATGAGCGCTGAGCTTCCTTTTCAACGTGACATCCTGAGTGTGAGGGAACTCACCGGAAGGATCCGTCAGTTATTGGAGCGGAATCTGGGCCGGGTTTGGGTGGAGGGGGAATGTTCCAATGTCTCCACTCCCAATTCGGGGCATATCTATTTCACGCTGAAAGACGAACAGAGTCAGATCCAGGCCGCCTGGTTCAAAGGACGCCGGGGCCCGGGGCGCTGATCCCCCGGGATGGAATGAAGCTCCGGGCCTATGGATTGATCACGGCGTATGAGCGGGGGAGTCAAATCCAGATTCTGGTGGAGGAGGCCGAGGACAGCGGACGGGGTGATCTGCAAAAACGTTTTGAGGAACTGAAAGAGAAACTTCAAAAAGAGGGACTGTTTGATGCGGAGCGCAAACGTCCCCTGCCTGCCCTGCCCCGGAAAATCGGGATTGTGACCTCTCCCACCGGAGCCGCTATCCGGGATATTCTCCAGGTGCTGTCCCGGCGCTATCCCGACCGGGAAATTCTGATTGCACCGGTTCCTGTACAAGGTCAGGCCGCCGCAGTGAGTATTGCCAGGGCGATCGAATATCTGTCGGCGGATCCGCAGGTCGAGGTAATGATTGTGGGCCGGGGCGGAGGAAGTCTGGAGGATCTCTGGGCCTTCAATGAGGAAGTGGTGGCCCGCGCGATTGCGAACGCACGCATCCCGGTGATCTCTGCCGTGGGTCATGAGGTGGATTTCACCATCAGTGATTTTGTCGCAGATCTGCGGGCCCCCACCCCTTCGGCCGCGGCAGAGCTGGTGATCGGTCAAAAACAGGATTTCGAGCAGCGGGTCCGTCGGCTGGAACAACGCACCCAAAGCGCCCTGATTCAGAGGCAACTGCAACTGCAGAACCGTCTGAATGAGCTGCGGCGTCACCGGCTGTTTCATGAACCGCTGCATTTGGTGAACGGACACCGTCAGCGGATTTCCAGATACGAGGACCGGATGCAGCGGGCTCTGCTGAGAGAGGTGCAGGAACCCCTGCGCAAACTTTCGGCTCAGAATCTGCAATTGTCCCACGCGCTCGGGCACCGGATCCGGGAATCACAGCGGCATGTCGATGATCTGGATCAGCGGGGACTCCGCCAGTTAGAAAAAGTTCTGGATGCCCAGAAGCACAAACTGCGTCACTGCGAACTGCAGCTGCAGGCCCTCAGCCCCTTTCAGGTTCTGCGCCGGGGTTTCAGCATTACCCGCGACGAACAGGGAAATGTGGTCAGCGATCTGCGCGGCCTGAAACCTGGACTCCGGCTCGAAACGCTCCTGCACCACGGAAAACTCCACTCCACCCTCGACCGGGTGGAAGCTTCGGAACCGGACCGCTGAAGAAAAAAGGTTCTTCGGTTTGCATTTTTTCCACAGCTTTGTAACTCATTCCCTCTCTGAATATAACCCTCTTAAAACGATGAACATCTCTACTCGAATTCTGCTTCTGACGCTCCTGCTTCCCGCCTTCCTTTCCGCGCAGGAAACCGATGGATTTCAAACCGATCTGCAGGCCGGATTCACCCTGACCGACGGCAACAGCGAAACCACGGTCCTGAATATGGGCATCGCATCCAAAAACATAAAAGAGAAACAGGAGACCCTGCTTTCCGCCTCTTATGATTACGGACGCACCACCAACACAGATGCGAACGGAGTAGAAACGGAAAGCACTAATCTGGACCGGGGGAAACTCGAAGGACAGTCCAACTGGCTGCTTTCCAAGGATCTGTACACTTTCTACAATCTGACCGCGGAAAAAGACGAAAGAGCAAATGTGGATTACCGGGTGAACAACGGTCCGGGATTCGGATATTATTTTCTCCGCACAGACGAAAAGCTGCTCAGCACGGAAACCAGCATCGTGTATGTGATGGAGGAAGTGGGCGGCGTGCAGGATGATTATGCCGCATTCCGACTGGCTCAGCGCGCGGAGCTTACGTTCAGCGACGGAGCCAGAATCTGGCAGAGCTTCGAGGGAATTTTAAGTTTTTCAGACACGGACAACTACTTTCTGACTGCGGAACTCGGGGCCGAAGCCAAGCTCCACGCCCGTCTGGCTCTGCGGGTAGTGCTCAAAGACAAATATGACAATCAGCCCGATTCAAATGTGGAGAAAAACGACCTCACCATTTTCTCCGGCATTTCGGTCAAACTTTAACGCCGCCGGGCGCGGGGGTGGGCCTGATTGTACACCTCTTTCATCCGCTCAATCGAGACGTGGGTGTAAATCTGGGTGGTGGACAGACTGCTGTGCCCCAGGAGCTCCTGCACGCTGCGCAGATCGGCTCCGTTGTCCAACAGATGGGTGGCAAAAGAATGACGCAGGGCATGCGGGTAAAGATCTCCCGGCAATCCCGCGGCCTGCAACATGGTTTTCATCATTCGCTGAATGGACCGGTTGCTCAGACCACTGCCCAGTTTGTTGAGAAAGATGGCTTTGGGGCGGTTTTGCATCCCCAAAGAAAAAAGAAAAGCCTCCCGCCCCTCCATGGCCGCATGCAGGGCCTCCGCCGCGGGTCCGCCCAGCGCGCAGATCCGCTCCTTCCGCCCTTTTCCCAGGACCCGCACGACGCCGGAGATCAGATCAATCCGCTCCTCCCGCAGCCCCGTGAGTTCACTGAGCCGGATTCCACTGCTGTAAAGGACCTCCAGAATGGCAGTGTCCCGCAGCACCTGATAACTGTGAAACGCATCTTTGGACTCCAGCTGATCATAAAGCTTCCGGGGAGTCTCCAGCAGACGCAATACCTCCGCCGGACTGAGAATTTGCGGCAGGTCTCTGCTTTTTTTAGGTTGAGGCAGTCCTGAAAAGGGATTCTGAGCAATCCGCCCCTCCCGGAGCAGAAATCGGTAAAAACTTCTCAGGCTGGAAATCTTGCGGCTGGTCGTCGCCGGCAGGGCCCCGCTTTTCTGCACCTGCACCAGAAAACTGCGGGCATGCAGCCGGGTGAGCGCCGGCCAGTCAAAGGGAGCCGGCTGATCCGGCCAGACAAACGCGGCGAACTGCAGGAGATCCCTTGTGTAGGCATCGAGGGTATGATCCGACACATTTTTTTCGCCGCGCAAATAGTCGCAGAAAGCCTCCAGCGAGGGATCCGGCTTCATGTTTTCCAGAGCATGGCCTTGAGTTCTTTGGTGAGATATTTGGAGTCGCTCCAGTCCCTCCCGTCCGGATGCCTCCACAGCTCCACACTGGCCCGGAGCACATCGGTGCGGGAGACGATCCCCCGCAGTTTGTCCCCGTCCACCACCGGCAGACGCCGGTACGGCCGGTGCATAAAGATCCCGGCCACTGTGAAAATATCCGCTTTCAAACCGATGGTTTCCGGATGCATCACCATGTATTCCGCCACCGTTCCCCCCGGCAGATCACTGTAAGCCGCCGAGGCAAAAATCCCCATGCAGTCTTTTTCCGAAAGCATCCCGAGCAGAACCTCGTCCTCCACGACGGCCGCTCCGGAGACGTCGGCTTTCATCATGCTTAAAATCGCCTCATAAATGTTCATGTTCGGATCCAGACTGACCACCTTGGTGGTCATGAATTCTTCAACCAGCGGTATACGTTTCATCATCATCTCCTTTTGAAGGGTTTTATCCATTCTGCAGGGGATCACCGCGCGAATCAATGCTCAAGTGCAACCGGGAACTGAGCAGTTCAGGATATGCAGCGTGATTTCCGGAGGACAGTTCAGCCGCAGATCCAGAGAGGAACTCCCAACGCCACGGGAAGTGTAGCCACGCAAATCTCCCGCCTGCCAGCGACCCTGAACCATCTCCCGCGGACAATCCTCCAAATGGGCCAGCACCGGGATCCCGCCCGGCAGACACAGTTGTCCGCCATGAGTGTGCCCGGAAAGTTGAAGGTCGACACCCGCCGCCTGCGCCCCCCGCCAGCTCTCGGGCGAATGCGAAAGCAGAATTGTAAACAGATCTGTCTCCCCGGCAAGAAAGTTCAGGTCAGGGCGCTGATAAAAATGCGGATCATCCAACCCGGCAATTCTGATACAGGCCCCGTCTTTTTTGAGCTCAACCGCCTCGTTCATCAACAGACGGATCCCCAGTTCCGGCAGTTTAAGCAGAAGCTCCACGTTGTCATGATTCCCCAGCACGGCATAAACCTCCCGGCCGAGAAAGGGACGGCAACGCTCCAGATGCGCGACCGACTCCATATAGGGCCCGGTGGTTTCCCCGCGGAAATCTCCGGTCAGCACACAACAGTCAAAATGTTTTCCTGAAAGCATCTGTTCAAGAATCGCCGGCAGTTCCGGAATAAAATCAAAATGAAAATCCGAAAGATGGAGAATCCGGAAGCCGTCAAATGCCGGCGGAAGCCGGGGAAAGGACCAGTGCTGCTCCACCCACTGCGGAGAACGGGCCAGCTTTCGGGCTTTTGCCAGTTGCCCCAGCAGAAAGAGACCGCACACAATCGATTTGCGAAAAACACTGCGGAAAATTTTCGCCCCCCTTCCCGCCTGATCCCGGTACAGTTTCAGCTGTTTCTCCAGCCGGTCGCAAAGCAGGCTTTCTCCAAGCCGCTCCGCCAGGTCCTCATAGTCGGACTCTGTGTAATGGGTTTTCTGTTTTAATTCCCCCGAGAGGGCGTGAAGTCTCTGACTCATTCTCTCCCCAGAACAGATCCGGGCTGCAAAGGATGTCCATTGAGAAAGGATCCTCCGTCCATCGCATTTTTGCCCGGAGGCTGAACCCTTCGCAGTCGCAGCGCGCCGCTCCCGCAGGCGATGAGCGGCCCGTCGGATCCCACCTGCAGAATCTCCCCGGGTTTTCCCTGCCCGCTTTCCGTTTGGGCGGACAGAATCTTTAAATTCCCCCGGGATCCCATGGGGATATAAGCTCCGGGCCAGGGCTGATAGGCCCGGATCCGGTTGCGGATTTTTTCCGCGGACTCTTCCCAGTGGATGTGCCCGTCCTCTTTGAAGATTTTTCCGCATTCGGTGGCTTCCTCCTCCTGCTGCGGAACCGGCTGCAGAGAGCCGTCCCGCAGTCCGGAAAGAATCCTGGGCACCCATTCCGCCGCCAGATTGCCAAAGCGTTCATGTAAACTTTCACTGGTATCTTCGGGGGAAATGGGAACAGTCTCCTGATATAGCAGATCTCCGGAATCCATTTTTTCACTCACTTCCAGCACGGTAAGTCCGGAAGTCTCACAGCCATCCAGCAGCGCACTCTGAATCGGGCTGGCCCCCCGGTAACGAGGGAGCAGGGAAGGATGGAAATTGATGGATCCGCGCGCGGGCAGAGAGAAGACCGAGGCGGGGATGTACTGTCCATAGGCAAACACCACCGCCAGATCCGCCTGCAGGCCGGCCAGGGTTTCACGGGCGGTGGAAATTTTCTCCGGGTCCAGCACCGGAATGCCCAGCCGCTCCGCACAGGATTTCACGGCGGAGGGGGTGAGTTTCCGTTTCCGGCCACTGGGCCGGTCCGGCTGGGTGCAGACCGCGAGCACCTGACAGTCTGGCTGAGCGTGAAGTGCCTCCAGTGCCGGCACCGCAATGGGGGCCGTTCCGAAATAGATGATTTTTTCGATGTGCATAAAACTTAAGGGGTGTCCAGAGTGTACATCCAGATCCCGCAGCTGATGAATAACAGTCCCATGAACAAAAACAGATAAAGTTCGGGATGTTTTTTCCAGCGGAAGGTGAAAAGAAAATACAGGACCATCCCCACATCCACCAAGGGGAACCAGCCCTCCGGAATCAATTCACTCCATTTGCGGCGCAGTTCTTTGTCTGCAAGGTGATGTCCCATCAGAAATCCCATCACCACCAGAGACTGGATCAGCCCAATGATTCCAAACAGAATGCCCACCCAATCAAAGATCGTCATTGCTTCTCCAGTCTGCATAGTGAACCTGCCACAGGAACAGCGCCTGAGGAGGCGCGGTGGGGGCGAGATGATTCCGCACGGGATGGCGGATGAGCTCCGAAAGCTCGGAAATCTCCAGTTCTCCCAGCCCCACCCGGAGCAGGGCTCCGGCGAGTTGCCGCACCATTTTATACAAGAAACCGTCCGCCTCCGCAATGAGGCAGAATTCCGGTCCCTGTCCTGTCCATTCCAGACGGCTGAGCTTACGTACGGTGCTTTGTTCCGGCTTTCCGCGGTTGGCGGAGAATGAAAGAAAATCGTGTTCTCCCTGCAGCAGAGCGGCTGCGGTCCGCATCCCCTCCAGGTCCAGGGTTTTGCGGATCCGGTGTCGGGTGAAACGGAGCTCCGGGGGCATCACCTCCGCGTTGTAGACAAAGTATCGGTATTGTTTGCGGACGACATCATAACGGGCATGGAATTCCGGGGAGACGCTCCGCAGATCCGGAATGCGGATATCCTCCGGCAGAATTCCGTTCAGTGCCTTCTGCAGTTGCGGCGGAGAAAAATTACGGTGGAGATCCACATGGAAGACCTGGCCCCGGGCGTGCACCCCGGTGTCGGTCCGTCCGCTGCCATGGATCCGCGGCGGGGCGGAATTCTCGAGCTGCCCCAGCGCCTTTTCAATTTCCCCCTGCACGGTGCGTTTGCCCGGCTGAACCTGCCAGCCCGCAAAGGCAGCTCCGTCATAGGCCACAGTGGCGGCAAAGCGTTTATTTTCCGGTATTGAAGTCATATTCCGCCAGGAGTTCAAGATAGCGGGTCTGTTCCGCCACCAGCCGTACCCTTGCATTTTCCAGATCATTCTGGGAGCGCACAAACTCAAGAATATTGATTTCCCCGTTCTCCCAGCGGTCCTGATAGAGGCGGAACTGCTGCTCCAGAACCGCCACCCGCTCCACCTGCAGTTCCACCGACCGCTCGGCCTCCATCAACCGGACGGCCAGAGATTTGATTTGCTGTTCCACGTTCTGCTGGGCCTCAAAAAGCGCAATTTCCGCCTGCCGGAGATCGTTGGCGCGCTGACGGGCCTCCGCACGGTCTTTCCGGTCCAGCCAGGGCAGATCCAACACCAGTTCGGCGCGGATATCCGAATCATTGTTATCCGGGTTGTCCACCTCCTCCAAGGTGACCTCCGCGCGAAGCTCGGGCAGTCTGCGGCTCCGGGCCACCTGATTTTCCATCCGCCGCAGTTCCACATCCAGGCGGGCATTGAGAATATCCTCATGATTCTCCAACGCGTGCACCAGATCCTGTTCAATCTGGATCTGCTCGGTGCGGAAAATCAGCTGGGTGTCCACATTGACCGGCTGAATCACTGGCAGACCGATACGCTGGGTCAAACTCAGACGGCCATTCGCAATTTCCCGCTTGGAGGAAATCACGTCCAGTTCACTTTCCGGAATTCTCAGCTTGGCCGTGGCAATATCCAGCGGATCCTCCTTGATCATGGCATGTTCCAAATTCCGCTTTGCCCCTTCCAGCTGCTGCTCGCGCAGCTTGAGGGTCAGACGGCTCCGCAATACCGCATAATAATCCCGGGTGATGCTCAGACGCAGCCGCCGCTCCTCCAGACTCAGCCGGTTGGCCTCTTTGGCCCGTTGAATCCAGGCCCGTTCCAAGGGCAGACGCCCCTCCAGAAGCGACCCTCCCCCCAGGAGCGTTTTGCTCAGATTCAAAGCGTAATTGCTGAAAGTTTCACCGTTCCGCTCTTCCTGACGGGCCGTAAGGGTCGTATCCAGATCCGCGGGAAGCTGCTGCCGCAGGGTGGCCGTATACCGTTTGGGATCCTGCTCCTCCTCCCAGGACCGGCGGATTTGCAGGGAGGGATCATAAATGGCTTTGGCCACATAGACCGATTCGACCAGGTTGGAATAGGTCAAACGCTGGCGGGCGAGCTGGGGGGAGAATTCCCGTGCGAGGGCCTGACAGTCCTCCAGTTTCAAGGGTTCAGGATCGGCATCCGCCGCAAACAGTGAAAAAAGGTGAATTCCAGTCAGGAACAGACAGAAAACAGGACGCTTAAGATGCATTGTGTTGTAGGTATAGAAGAGAATAATAAGAAGAAAACATCGGTTACCGGTCTATGACTTCTGCGGAGTTTTACAACCGGTTCCCTAAAAAAAAATGGAGCAAAGGAACCTCCCATTATCGGTTCATTCGTACGAAAGAATGGGTATTGAAAAGGTCCGTACCGTCCGCGATTTCCGCGATTCTAAAAAATCGATTCAGAGATGCGCCCCGATACTGGGATTTTGATGCTTGTAGCTTGCGCGGAGAGGACAACGGCCTATGAAATGGAGCATATGACTCAACCCTCATCCTTGTCCGATTTTTCCAAAACGCGACCGAGTGCATCTGCGGATTCATCCCGGAGAGCAGAGAGTGCCCGATTGGAAGCAATGACAGTAGAGGAAAGAATTCGTTAAGCCCTTCAGCTGGGAAAAAGGTTTGAACCCTTTCTGCAGGTTAGGTGAAAGGGTAAAATGTAAAAGGGTCAGGCCGGGTAGATGCTTGCGGGGATCGGGGGCCGGTAGCAGGCAGCGTGACAGACATAGTCCCTGAGCTTGTCGAAGGGCTATGGGAGGGGGGTGAATCCCGACACCCGCGCAAGCGGCGTGGTCGGGAGAGGGGACTGGGGCGGAAGAGCTGACCGGGAGGCGGGGGGGGCGGTAGCCGATGGGCAACTCCGGAGGGGCATCCCCCTGAGTGGGGGGAGCGCCGCGGGGAGCCCGACGAAGGAGGGCAGGAGCGATACCGAAGTGCATGTTATGCGATGTCGCCGCCCGCCCGCAGGAGCCCCGCCGACGAGGACAGGAATTGCGGCAACCTCGCATAATCTCTCTTCGGTATTCGCTCCGGGGTGGGAAGCTGGGGGCGTGACAGATGGTGAGCTTTGG
>JBMTJR010000031.1:0-12922 GCA_049438565.1 Kiritimatiellia bacterium | reverse complement strand
CGCGGGGCTCCTGCGGGCGGGCGGCGACCCCGCATAATCTCGTCTTCGGTATCGCTCCCCAGCCCCCGGCGCTCCCCACCCCCTCAGGGGACCGCCCCGGAAAGCACTCGCGCAGCCCCCGAGCCCGGCGACGAGTGCTTCCGCCCCGGTCCCCTCTGCCGCTTCGCGTCATTCACCCCCCTCCCATAGCTGTCACGTAAGCTGCTAAATGCCTCAGTGTTCGTTCCTCACACATCGGCGCAGCTTCCGCGCCAGCCCCGGAACTTCTCCCCCTACGCCCCCAAGCGGACCCGCTGTCGCGGGACATTGGTAGAATCTTGAGTGCAAGCTCTCGCTCACAGTCCGGCGGCCGCCGCCAACCTGCTCGCTTTCTCTGTGCCCCCGGCCACTCCGCTTGGGGCCAGCAACTGAATTCTTTCGGGCCAGACTGGCGGGGGTAATCCGGCTCCCGTCACCGTGCCTGTTCAGGGTAAACCGCAACGTCCTGTGCGCCGGGAAAGCCCCTGGGGACGAATCAAACCCCGGCTCCCGGCGGCGAGTAGGCTTCGGCTGAAATCCGTGGGGAGTTTTTCTTGAAAAGAATTCAGGGTCCACCATTGGCTGGTGAGAACGCTACGCGTCCCTCAGCGCTAGACGTTGGCCAAAGTCAGCAACGAAATGAAGGTTGACTTGTAACGCTATGCGTTATACTTTTAGATCATGATCGAGAGCTTCGCCTGCAAAGAAACCGAAAGAATTTTCCATCGGTATTTTTCCAAGCGGTTGCCTGCCAACATTCAGCAGGTAGCCTATCGGAAACTGAAGATGTTGCATCGAAGTTCCACGATCCAGGATCTGCGGGTGCCACCAGCAAACCGGCTGGAGGCGCTTTCAGGTCGACGCAAAGGGCAACACAGCATTCGGATCAACCAGCAATGGCGTATCTGCTTTGAATGGGTGGATGGCCATGCGCGAAACGTCGAAATCGTAGATTACCACTGAGGTGAACGCATGAAAAAAATCAAACCTGTACATCCCGGCGAGGTGCTCTTCGAAGAGTTCCTGAAACCGATGGAGATCAGCCAGAATCAACTTGGACGTGATCTGGGCGTTTCTCCCCGGCGCATTAACGAGATCATCCACGGAAAACGCAGTGTCACGGCGGATACCGCATTGCGTTTGGCGGTGTATTTTGGAAACTCCGCTTCCTTCTGGATGGGATTGCAAATGGATTATGATTTGGAAATTGCCGAAGATTCGATCTCTTCCCGTATTCACCGGGAAGTCAAAAATGCGGCCATGGCCTGAATAATCCACGTTTCGGTTACCGTTTTGTATACGTAATGAGAAATAGGGAAATCCTCCGGGAAACAGCCGCTGGTTTCGCGCCGCTCACAAAGGTTCTTCTGCGGTTTGCTTAAGGACCGCATTGACGGTGGGGAGTTGCGGGGCCTTTGAGGAAATCTTACAAAGTGCTTGCATAATATGTAGCAACACTACCAAATAACACCCTTGTCAAAACAAAGAACTTCCGTGTCGACGGGGTTCTGAAAACGGGCGTGAATCGGGATATGGTGACAATATGAATGAAAAAAATCCAGATGCGGTGGAACTCCGGCGCATGACGCTGTCTGACTACCATCAGATCAAACCCGCTATGATAAAATCCTACGGGGGGAATACGGATATGGTCTGGCGGGATGCTCCCCTGCAGACGCTGATTGAGCTCTTTCCCCAGGGGCAGCTCTGTGTGAGCATCGGTGGCAATGTGGTGGCCTTTGCCTTGAGTCTGATTGTCGATTATTCCAGATTCGGGGATCAGCACTCCTATATGCAGATCATCGGAGAGTACCGCTTTGACACCCACGATGAAAATGGCGATGTGCTTTACGGAATTGATGTGTTTGTGGACCCGGCCTACCGGGGACTCCGTCTGGGACGCCGGTTGTACGATGCCCGGAAAACGCTCTGTGAGGAACTGAATCTGCGGGCCATTCTGGCGGGGGGACGAATCCCTCATTATGCGCAGTATGCAGAGGAGCTTTCTCCCCGGCAATACATTGAAAAGGTGAAACAGCGCGAAATTCATGACCCGACTCTCCGCTTTCAGCTGGCCAATGATTTCCATGTGCGCAAAGTTCTGCGGAATTACCTGCCGGGAGACCGGGAGAGCAAAGATTACGCAACCCTGCTCGAGTGGATCAACATATACTACGACCCCTCCGTCTCTGAACGGGTGCACGGTCCCAAAGTGCAGGTGCGGATCGGAGTGGTGCAGTGGCAGATGCGTCCTTATGAGAGCATGGATGCCCTGATGAAAAATGCGGAATATTTCGTCGATGCCGTTTCAGATTACAGCTCGGATTTCATCCTGTTTCCTGAATTTTTCAATGCCCCGCTGATGGCCCCCTACAATCATTTGAGCGAGGTGGACGCCATCCGACGGCTGGCAGGTTATGCGGAGCCCCTGCGGGATCAGTTCCTGAAGCTGGCGGTCTCATATAACGTCAACATCATCACCGGCAGCATGCCTTACCTGATGGACGAAAAACTGGTGAACGTCTCCTGGCTTTGCCGGCGCGACGGATCCTGGGATTCGATGTGCAAGATTCATCCGACCCCTTCGGAGGTGCATGCCTGGGGCATGACCGGAGGTTCGGAGATCCGGGCCATGGACACCGACTGCGGAAAAATCGGGGTGCTGATCTGTTATGATTCCGAATTTCCCGAGGCGGCCAGAATTCTCGCGGATCAGGGGATGAAAATTCTGTTTGTTCCTTTTCTTACCGATACCCAGAACGGGTATATGCGGGTGCGTCACTGCGCTCAGGCCCGTGCGATTGAAAATGAGTGTTATGTGGTGATGGCCGGGGCGGTGGGAAATCTGCCCAATGTGAACAATATGGATATTCAGTACGCCCAGTCCGCCGTGTTGACGCCGAGTGATTTCTCTTTTCCCACCAACACCATCAAAGCGGAGGCGACCCCCAATACGGAGATGGTGCTGTTGGCCGATGTGGATCTGGATCTGCTCAAAGAACTGCATGAGCGCGGGGCCGTACAGAACCTCAAAGACCGCCGCCGGGATCTCTATGAAGTGAAATACAAGGCCTGAGTCTATTCGGTTTCCGGTTTCCCGGCGGCCCGCTGCGCCGCTTCCCTCCGGCTCCGGATTTCATGACCGCTGGCATTCAGCTCAGGGTCCCGGAAAGGAATCACGGACAGCGGTTCGATTCCGGCACCCTGTTTGACAGCGATGGTCCCTCCCCGGTGCGGAGGAAGAGGGGGCGTGTCCTGTACCTGAAACCCTGCGGCCTGAAGCGCGGCCCGTACGATTTTTGACTGCGAATAGGTCAACAGCGCACCGTCAGGAGAGAGGCGGAGAAAAAATTCCCGGAACAATTCGACCGTCCAGCATTCCGAATTCCGCATCGGACTGAAAGGGTCGTGAAAAATTAAATCGTAGGGGCCCGGCAGATTTTGAATCACGACCCGCATATCTCCCGGATGCAGATTCACCTGATTTTGTCCCTGCCGGTAAGCCCCCGAAGTTTGCAGAGAAAGCAGGAGGGGATCTTCCGGCGCGAGTTGGAGAGCCCGGTCCAGGGCCTGCGGATCGTTTTCCAGACTGTCGATATGCAGCGGGAATGATCCCGGGCTTTCCAGCGCGCAGCGGCAGTTGACGCCCAGTCCGAAACCCACATCCAGGAGTCGGACCGGACCCAGGGATCTCCGTTCCGAGAGTCGGGAAGGAATCAGAAATTTATTCCGAGCCTCGGAAAACGCGCCGTCCAGGGAGTGATATGCTTCCCCCACCACGGGATGGCGGAGGGTGAAGCTGCCGTCACCGGTCCGAAGGGGTTCAGAAGTCATCGGTGGACTGGAAAATTCCCACCTTCATGTTTTTCATGGTGTAAATTTCGCGTCCATCCACTGAGACCACCGCATCGGCAATCGCCATCACCAGTTTGCGGTTCAGCACCCGGCGGATGTGCACATGGTAACGGACCACTTTGTTGGTGGGGAGCACTTGTCCGGTGAACTTGACTTCATCCACCCCCAGCGCGCGTCCGCGTCCTTTGAAACCCTGCCAGGCCAGAAAGAAACCGGTGAACTGCCAGGTGGCATCCAGTCCCAGACAACCCGGCATCACGGGATCATCCTGAAAATGACATTTGAAGAACCAAAGGTCCGGATGGATGTCCAGTTCGGCAATAACTTCCCCTTTTCCGTAGTTTCCGCCATCCGCATTGATTTCGACCACCCGGTCCGCCATCAGCATGTTGGGCAGGGGGAGTTTGGCGGACTCCGGATGGAAAAGCTCCCCTTTTCCGGCCATGATCATTTCCGACTGATTGTATGAGCTCTTTTGTTCAAATTCCGACATGGTACTTCTCCTGTTTCCCCATAGGGAAGGCTTGGTTGTAAAAAATGGTCCGCAGTTTGCGGAACAGGAGAAATCTCTTGTCGATTTAATTTGATTGGGTCAAGGAAGAGTTGAGGTTCGTTCTCTCCCGGTTCCCGCCTATGATGTCTGCAAATCCGCCCCTTGACTTCCTGCAACAAATCCTGACCGACGCCGCATGGCCCCGATTGGCCCTGCTTTTGCGCTGGGGATTTTTACTGGGAATGGGCGGGATTCTGCTTCGGACGAGGGGAGGGGCTCTGTTGAAAACCTCTGCCAATACCAAAGTCCGGATGGGGAGAATATGGGGCGTTTTGCTGTTCGTTTGCTGGGGACTGATTCTGTTCCGGCAGGCCCAGTGGCAGCTGATGGGTCGCAGGAACGACAATTTCATCGCATTTATGCAGCGATATGACCGCAGGGAATTTAATCCGGCGCACCGGGTGCGGGCCGGTAAGATACTTGACCGCCGGGGCCGGGTTCTGGCAGACAGCCGGGTCACGGATCAGGGAGTGCGGCGGGTGTATCCCTACGGACCGATTTCGGGTCACGTGGTTGGTTACAATCATCCGATTTACGGGCTGACCGGACTGGAGGCGGCGGCCCGGAGGACCCTGCTGGGAAAGACGCTTTCAAGCCGGGAGGACTGGGCCGCACTCGGCGCGGAACTCCTGGACCGGGAACGGTATGAGGAGGGCCCCCCGGTAAAAACCACTTTGGATCTTGGGCTGCAGCGCCGGGCTTCTGAACTGCTGGGGGACCGCCGGGGGGCGGTGGTGGTTCTTGATGTGAAAAGCGGTGCCGTGCTGACCATGGTCAGTCATCCGGACTATGATCCCAACCGTCTGGTGGAAAATCTGTTTTCCGGGAAAGTTTCCGGATCTCCTCTGCTGAACCGGGCGCTGGCGGGTCAGTATCCTCCGGGTTCTGTGTTCAAAGTGCTGATTGCTGCCGCGGCTCTCCAAAACGGATTTCAGGGCCGTTTCGACACACCTCCGACAGGTTTCACCACCTCGGCGGGCAATCCGCCGATCCGGGATCATGAATATTACAGTGCGCTGGAAAAAGGCCAGCGCTGGGCGGGGAGGGGGCAGATTGACTTGGGCAAAGCACTTGCCGTCTCCTCCAATGTGTTTTTTGCCCAGCTGGGGGTGGAAACCGGTGCTGAGAATTTACTCCGTGCCTGCCGGGCTGCGGGTCTGACCCGGAGTTTCAGTCTGTGGGAGGGAGAGGAGCCCACGCTGCGGGTGAAATCCGCGCATGTTCCGGAGCTTCGGGACACGGCGCCGTATCAGACGGCCCAGTTCAGTATTGGACAGGGCGAGCTTTTGGTCAGTCCCCTGCAGATTGCCATGATCTGCGCCGGGGTGGCCAATCAGGGTCTGGTCCTGCAGCCCTCTCTGAATCCCGAGGCTCCGGTGCGTCCTTTGGGACGTCTCTGCGAACCCGAAAATGCAGAAACCCTCAAATGGATGATGTACCGGGTGGTGCAGGAGGGAACTGGAAGCGGGATGCGGATGAAAGAACTGGCGGTGGCTGGCAAAACCGGAACAGCTCAAACCGGCGGAGGCAGGCCTTCCCATGCCTGGTTTGCCGGTTTCGCTCCCGTGAGTGAACCGCGCTGGGCTTTTTGTGTTCTGGTGGAAGAGGGAGGCTATGGCTCCGCCGCGGCTTTGCCAATTGCCCGCGAATTGCTCCGTTCTGCGGTCAGGGAGGACTGGCTGAGGCCTTGAGATGAGCGCAAAGAAGAACAAAACCGTCCCGCAGCGTCTGCCTGCCGCCAAAAGTTCCCTGCCCGGAATTTTCGGACTGATGTTTGCCGGAATGCTGCTGGTTCTTGGGGTCCGGGCCAACGGAGGGGAAATTCTCCGGATGCTGGATCTGCTTCCCTATGTGCTCTGGATTTTCTCGGCGCTATTGTTCGCCCTGATGCTTCGGCTTGGGCGGTTTACGGGTTCCGGTAAACTGATGGAACTGATTCTTCTGCTCAGCGCGGTGGGCGTGCTGGTCCGCAGCCGCATGGAGGGAAGCGTGGAGGGGCTCCAGGGTTGGAATCATTTGATTCAGCCGCTGGGATTTCTCTGGATGTGGCTGGCCTGGATTGCCGCACGCAAAGGGAGGGTGACTCTTTTCAAAGCTTTCTGGCCCTTTGCGTTTGTCTTTTCTCTTCTCGTGATTGGAGGATTGATTGTTTTGGGCAATCGGTTCCGGGGAGCCTATTACGGACCGGGGGGGCTCACCCCCAGTGAAGGACTGAAAATTCTGATCCCTTTTGCTTTGGCGGGATTTTTCAGCGCCGCGGAAAAAAAATGGCAGGGACGGAGCTGCTGGAATCCTCCGCCCGGACAGAGTGTGATTCTGATGTTCGGCTGGGGCATCCTTTGTGCACTGTTGGTGCTGCAGCGGGATTTGGGTCTGGTGGTGCTGCTCAGTCTGTTGCTGGTTGCGCTGCTGATTGTGCAGACCGGTTCCTGGAGCTGGGGATTTTTGATGCTGGCCGCTTTCGGGGGAGCGGGGTGGCTGATTCTGAACTATCTGGATCACGGAGCGCGGCGTTTTCAGGCCTGGCTGGATCCTTTTGCCGATCCCACGGGTTCCGGCTGGCAGGTGTTACAGGGACTCAGCGGACTCTATGCGGGGGGACTGACGGGCATGGGACTGGGCGGCGGGCGGCCGGACCGTCTGCCCATCGCCGGATCGGATTTTGTCTATGCGGTTTACGGCGAGGAGCTGGGTTATCTGGGCTGTGTGCTCCTGCTGGGCTTGTTCGCGCTGCTGCTTCGTCAATGCGCTGCGGTGGTCAATTTACAAAAACAAAACTTTCCCGCCCTGCTGGCCGCCGCACTGACCGCGATTCTCGGGGTTCAGGTTCTGGTAAATATTTCCGGGGTGGTGACCCTGCTGCCGGTCACCGGAATTACGCTTCCCTACATCAGCCAGGGCGGCAGCAGCATCTGGGTGACCAGTATTCAGTTCGGGTTGCTGCTGGGGCTGAGCGAGCCGGCCTCAGGAAAAAAAGGAAAATAACCGGAAGGGCTTAGAGGTCGATTTCGCCTCTGAACACATGCACGGCGGGTCCGGTGAGGGTAACGTTTTCGATCGCGTCGCCTTCGACCTGATAATTCACTTCCAGCACATCTCCGGCTGCACAGGTGATTTGCACCGGCGTGGAGACTTTCCCCAAAGATCCGGCGATAAGACCGCTGGCCACAATTCCGGTCCCGCAGGCCAGGGTTTCGGCTTCGACACCGCGTTCGTAGGTGCGGACCCGAAGCTGGTTGGGCCCGGTGATTTCAATAAAGTTGACATTGGTGCCGCTGGGCTTGAACTGATCGTGATAACGAATGGCCGCCCCAAGGCTGTGGATGTCCTGATCCATCAGATTGGGGAGTTCAATCACGACATGAGGAACGCCGCTGTTCACAAAGTGATAGGTGAGGGGCTGTCCCTGCAGGGAAAGTTCCGCATGCAGGGTCAAATCCTTGGGCCGGGTCATGGTGAGTTTGACCCGGTCAGCGGATTCAATCTCAGCTGAAATGACTCCGGCAACCGTCTCAAACTGCATGGAGGCGGGGGCCACGCCGATTTCATGCGCAAGGCGGGCCACGCAGCGGGCTCCGTTTCCGCACATTTCCACTTCGCTTCCATCCGGATTGTAAAAACGCATCCGGAAGTCCGCATCCTCCGACGGCTGAATCAGGATGACTCCCTCGGAGCCAATCCCGTATTTCGGGGTGGCAATGCGGTGGATGAGACTGTGATCCTCATCCGGGAATTTTTTTTCCCGGTCGTCGATGAGAATAAAATCATTTCCGGCGCCGTGCATTTTCCAAAATGACTGCTTCATGATACTTGAGAGGGGGCTGGGGTTAAAGCGGATTTGTTCTGGGGACGGAGTCCGATCCAGGTGAGGGGGGCTCCAATCAGCATGGCGCAGATCGAGGCCAGCAGGATGGCCAGTTTGGCCTCCTCCAGGGTGTCGGTTCCCGGTTCAAAGGCCAGGACGGAGATAAACAGAGACATGGTGAATCCCAGGCCGGCCAGATAACTGACCCCAATCATCGCCCGCCATCCCACGCCGCTGGGCAGGGTGGCCCAGCCCCTGGCCACTGCGAATCTGCAGGCAAGCAGCACGCCGATGGGTTTTCCCATCAGCAGTCCCATGAAAATTCCCAGCGCATGCGGTTCAAACATGAGAGAGAAATTCAGGTGGGTGGGCAAATGCACGCCTGCATTGAAAAAGGCAAACAGAGGCATGATCACAAAGCCCACCCAGGGATGCATAATGTGTTCAAAACGGCTGAGCGGACTTTCGGCATGTTTGATCACCCGCTCCAGGGCGTCGAGATGATGTTCTTTCAGATCATAATCTTGAGTGGAGAAACTTTTTTTAAACTGGTGGTTGATTTTCTCCACGCTGTAACGGCGTTTAATCGGAATCGTCATGGCCATGAGTACCCCGGCGATAGTGGAGTGGATTCCCGATTCCAGCATGAAATACCAGCAGCCGATACAGAGGATGGAGTAAATGATTCCGTTGCCGCCGTTGAATTTTCCATAAATCCAGCTGGCGGTCACAAAGATCATGGAAATGAGCAGTGCATTGAGATGAAACTGTTCGGTGTAAAAGATGGCAATCACCAGAATCGCGCCGAGGTCATCCACAATCGCCAGACAGGTCAAAAAAACTTTGAGCGATACCGGAACCCGCTTCCCGAGAACGCTGAGGACCGCGATGACAAATGCGATATCCGTGGCCATGGGTACGCCCCATCCTCCCCGTGTTTCGGGACTGATGAGGTTAAACAGGCTGTAGACCAGGGCGGGGACAATCATGCCCCCGATCGCCGCGATCACCGGCAGGGCGGCTTTCCGGGGATTGGAGAGTTCTCCCACCAGAATTTCACGTTTGATTTCCAGACCAACCAGGAAGAAAAACAGGACCATCAGCCCTTCGTTCACCCAGTGATTGATATCCAGATCCAGATCCCAGTTGGCAAAACTGAAGCTGGCATGGGTGTGACTGATGGTGTTGTAGGGTTCCCAGAAATCCGAATTCGCGAGGTAGAAAGCAAATACCGAAACGAGGAGAAGAATCACTCCGCTTGCGGTCTGGCTGTGGAGAAAGTGGGTGAAGCCGGAGTGGCGCTCCTGTTCCTGTTCGATCAATTCCATGGATCAAAAGATTCGTTCAGGAATGTAAACCACATCGCCAGCTCGAAGGCTGACATCTTCCGTTTGTCTGCCGCGTTTTGCCAGGTTGTCCAAATCCACCCGGATAATTTCAACCGTATTGTCTTCCGGATGCGGCCGGAAAATTCTTATGGAGCCCTTGTTGGCAGAAGCAGCCAGACCTCCTGCGCGCTTCACCGCTCCGCTGATAGTCAGAAACTGGGTGGGCGGCATCGCCAGAGGGCCCGGAGAACCCACATTGCCCATAATAGTGATAAATCCCCAGGGGCACATGCTGGGATCGTCTGTATTGCCGACCACTTCCAGATTCACGATGGGATCCACATAAAACTCTGAATATTCTTCGGTAAGCATCTCTTCCACAAACCCCATATCTTTTTCTCCCACAATCACATTCTGAAGAAGCGGGAGACCAATTTCCCCATTGTAGTTGATTCTCTGAGGTTCGGTGCTGTGCTCGATTCTCCCCTGAACCATAACCGTGACCCGAACCTGCATTCCGTTCAAAAGCCGCCCGGCAGAGCCCTCCGGAATCCAGCCTTTTGCACTTGCGGCGATTGCAAAAGCAACCACTTCATCATCCGTGGCTTCCCCCGTGCCGTTTTTGGCCATGTTTCTTGAGGCCTGACTGATCGGAATAATGATCCGGTCTGGCGGGGTATCAGAGGGGGGCGGGATTTCCTGGGCCTGCAGTGGAAGGAGGAGGCCGAGGGCCAGCGGCAGGATCCAGAATGAAGCGGAGGAGGGGAAACGCGGAGAATTCATGAAATTACTTTTCGGGTTCTGTTGGGGATGTCTAGAGAAAATCAATGATTCCCTTCCAGTCGTCCACTACAATATATCTTCTGGGGCTGTCCTGATTCGCCGGCTCCAGCAGCTCGTTGTAGAATGAATTCTGCAGCATCGTACGAATTTCCCGATTTGTCCCGGAAATTTCTTCTTTTGATTTCATTTCGCTGAGCGCTTTGAGGAGTTCGGCGAGCGTCCATCCGGATTCCGGAATCACTTTCTCCAGCATGGCGATAAATTCATGCGGCGGGGCCGGCGCATCCTCATTGATGTTTTCCACATCAAAGTCTGCAACGGTCAATTCCTCGAGGTCTTTTTCCTCTTCCTCTTCCGGCTCGGATTCCTCCGCGTCGATCATGTCAACTGAGTCCAGCAGCGGATCCACTTCGGAATCTGAATCCGAATCTTTATCCGGGGTCTCCGTTCTCCGTCTGGAGGGACGGTCATTTCTGACGTTGTTCTCCTCGTTGCTGTTCTCCTCCTCGTCGGATTCCTCCGGAATATCCTCGCCCGGAAGCAGGACCTGGCTCCGGTTTCCGTTTTCAATCAGCTGAATCAGATTCCGGTTGGCCGCATCCGCAATGAAGTCCTTGAACTTGCGCATGGGGCGTCCGTCCTGATCTTTGAGACGGGTTTCATCAAATCTTCTCATCCGGCGGCGCATCCGTTGCTTCAGGGAGGTGAGGAGCACCCGCTGACCTTTTTCGCGGCTGCGGGTCACTTCATCCACCAGAACTTCGTAGGGGTCCAGTTTGGGGGCACTGTCCTCGCGGTCCCGTCCGCCTTCCCGGCTGCTGTGATCCCGTCCGCCGTCTCTGTTTTGACGTCCTGACCATACCGCAACTTCATCTGAAACCTGACGCAGGGATTCCAGGGCCCGGCGGTCGGGTCCGGCGACAATCACATAATATCCGGCCCGTTGCAGGAAAGCGGAGGCACTGCTGAGCCGGTCACTGTCGGAACTCGCGAGGATAAACTGGGAAACGTGGGCATAGGCACAAATAAACTCATGCAGACGGGCCATGAGTCCTCCGACCAGCGCGGAGGAACTGTCCGGAGCGGCCGGAAGCACGGTGACCAGGGCGCCATCTCCATGCAACGTGGACGCGGTTTTTTCGGAAAGGGGGCTGTCAGAAATCACTTCAAGATGTACAATCCGTTCGTCGTCCTTGGGAAGTGTACGGAGTCCCCGCAGCCCCCCGGGAAGTTGTCCGTTTCCAGAAAGGTCATCGGTGGATAAAACTACAAAAATTGCGGTGTCGCTCATATCGTTTAAAAAGGGTCCAGAGTGGTTAAAATGAAATGGGAGGCAAGCAGTTGAACGCCCTTTAGCCCATTTTGGTATTGGACTTGTATGGGATCCGGTCTTTCAACGCAATTTTAAAGTACGGAGTTCTTTCCAGAATTTTTGATCTTCAGAATCCCCCAGAACGAGGCTTCCGTATTTTCGCAGTGCGCCGGGTCCTTTCAGCGGGAGTGAGGCGGAGGTTCCCACCAGAACCTCGTTGTGACTGTGAGGCGGACGCACGGCCCGGATGGAGCTGAAGTGTTCCGCAAATGCTTTGCGGGCTCCCCGGTGCATCCGGTGATGGCCGCGGCCGACCACAAAATTCATGACCAGAGAACCCTGATCCTCCAGCAGGGTCCGGTGAAGGCTGAGCATCCCGGAATCCACCGGAGCCGGCCGTTCGACATCCTGATCTCCGCAGCGGTACAGATCGTCGATGACGATATCGTAGGTGGAGGAGGGCTCCTTAAGAAATTCCAGGGCATCCGCCTGCTCAACCCGGATTCCGATCCGGTCCAGTTCCATGTATTCACGGGCAAGGCGGATCATCTCGCCATCAATTTCCACGGCGGTGAATTCGGTATCCGGCAGAAAAGCCCGCAACTGTCTTAAAACGGTTCCGCCCCCCAGACCCAGCATAAGTAGCCGCCGGACGGGGCCCGGATGCAGCAGGGCCGCCGCTGTAATGGCATCCCAGGCATGCCCGGTCATCAGCCGGTCGGGGTGGTAGGTTGCATGGGTGGCTCCGATTACATTGAAGTCGATTTGTCCGTCGCGCTCCTCCCATACGTCCACGTCGTTGAATTCTGTCACCACCGATTCACGCTTTCTCATGGACCTTCCCCGAAGCTTTTGTGCAGGAGATCCGCCAGGTGCGCGATTTCCGCATCCCCGAGCGTGCGGCTGAAAAAAACGAATTCCCCCAGCCAGCCTTTGAAGGGAAGATTGTCTCCTTCCAGATCTCCCAGTTGAAAACCGGGAAAACGTCCAGGTTCGGCAACATCTCTGCCGGACGGTGAGGTGGCCAGAACCGCCCGACGGCTGCCCAGAAAAGCATCGTCCACCTCTTCACCGCGCCGGAAGCCGATTAAAAAGGCCTCTGAGCGCTCCGCCAGAGGAAGGGTCAATAATGCGGAGCCTCTCTCAGTCTGAAAATGGAAACTGTAGGGCAGGGTGGGGTCCGTGAGTATCTGGATAAAGCGTTCGTTTTTGGATTTGGGATCAATCCCCATTAAAAACATGGGTTGCCCGGAGAGAGCCGTCGGGTC
>JBMTJR010000030.1:0-13147 GCA_049438565.1 Kiritimatiellia bacterium | reverse complement strand
GTATGATTGAAGATGAATACGGGGAGGCCGGTGGGTACACCATGGAAACCGATGCCGCCAAAATGCTCGATGGACTTGGCCTGCCGGAAGACAAACGGGAGGAACCGATGTCCACCCTGCCCGCAGGTTTAAAACTCCGCGTGCTCCTTGCCCGGGTTCTGTTCGGCACCCCGGACGTCCTGCTTCTCGACGAACCCACCAACCATCTGGATATGGCCAGCCGTGACTGGCTGGAGAGTTTTCTGCAGCAGTACACAGGAACCGTGATTGTGATTTCCCACGACCGGTATTTCCTCAACGCGGTTTCCACCCACATTGCGGATTTGGATTATCAGCAGATGCGGATGTTCACCGGTAATTATGATGATTTCATGACCACCAACGCGATGCTGATGGAGAAACGCTCCCGCGAAAACGCGACCAAAGAAAAACGGATTGATGAACTCCGCAGTTTCATCAACCGCTTTGCCGCGAATGCGAGCAAAGCGCGGCAGGCGACCGCCCGTCAGAAGGAGCTGGAAAAAATTGAAGTGGAAAAAATGAAACCCTCTTCCCGGGTATCCCCCTACATCCGCTTTGAAACCGCCAACCGCCTGGGCGACCGCGTATTGGATCTGGAAAACATCTCCAAAAGCTACGAACATAAACTCTACGAAAATTTCAGTGCCACCATTGGTCCCGCAGATAAAATTGCCATCATTGGGAACAACGGGGTGGGGAAAACCACTCTGTTGCGGATTCTCTGCGGGGAACTGAAACCGGACAGCGGCTCGGTATCGAGGGGCGAAACGGTTGATTTGTCCATTTTCCCCCAGGATCCGATGACCATCCTGGAGCCGGGGAAAAAAGCGATCGACTGGCTGTCCAAATTCTGCACGGATGAGCAGCAGAAAGAAACGGAACTCCGTTCCGCCATGGGCCGGATGCTGTTCCGAGGGGAAGCCGTATTCAAACCCTGCGAGGTGCTGAGCGGAGGAGAAAAAGCCCGGCTGATCGTGGCCGCCATGATTATGCAGCAGGGAAATGTGCTGGCCCTCGATGAACCGACAAACCATTTGGACCTGGAGAGCATTGAGTCGCTGAACTACGGACTGAGCCTTTTCGAAAACACTGTGATTTTCGTCAGTCACGACCGCGAATTCATTTCCAGTCTGGCCACCCGGATTTTTGATATCCGGGACGGGGAAATCATCGATTATCCCGGCACGCTCAAGGAATACGAATCATGGAAGGCCCAGCAGGGGAAAAAATAACCGCCACCGCCCCGGAGCGGCGGGCCGCTCTGATTGCGGAAATGCAGCGGGAAAACCAACGGGGACATCATTGCGGAGCCTGCAGCGGTGTATGCTGCACCTTTCTGGCCAACACCATGCAGATCACGCCTCTGGAGGCGCTGGATCTGAAAGACTGGCTCAACGGCCAGGGACGCTGGAACCAGGAGTTGCGGAAGTCCCTGCTTGACTGTGTACACCGGTTCCGGCTGGATCAGGATCTGGGAGATGGCCGCCGGTCTTTCCGGCGCAGCTATACCTGTCCCTTTTATTCCCCGGGTCCGCAGGGCTGCAGTATTTCCCGGAGCTACAAACCTTACGGATGTCTGGCTTTCAACCCCCGGAGTCCGGGAAGAACCAAGGGAGGCGATTGCGCTTCGAATGGAAAACTGCTGGAGGATCAATCTTCGCCGGAGGAGGAACTCCTGAATCAACAGCTCAAAAAAGCACAGGGACTTCTTTTTGACAAGGCACCCATTCCGGTGGCGCTTCTGGCGCTGTTCTCAGACGACTCCGCTGCCGGGGGCCTCTTGACCTCAGAATCTGAAAAATTGAATTTTTGACCCGGCGCGGGTATATTAAAAGAGCACCATCGGAATCCTCATGAAAAATTCAGTTCTCCCGCTTGTCCTCATGCTCGGTCTTCTCCCGCTTTTTGCCGGAGAGGATCCGGAATCTGCGCTCCTGAAGGTGGGGGATCCTGCGGAAAAAATCCGGAAGGTGCTCGGAGAACCCCGCAGCTCCATGGAGTCGGCCGATTTTGCCATTTATCATTACCGGCTGGGAAATGTGCAGGTCAAATCAGGGAAAGTCAGTAAACTGGAACTTATCAGCGAGGAGGAGTGGAAAGCCCGTCAGCTCGAAGAGGCAAGCGCCCGGGAGCTGCAACGGAAAAAAGGAGCTGAAATTCTGGCCAAGGTGCTCTCGGATGAAAAGTTCGCCGCACTTCCGGCGGATGTCCGGCTGGCATTCTGGGAGCAGTTCCGGCAGGATTATCCCGATACGGAGATCTATCTGCACTATGCCCAGGCAAAAGTGGAGGCGGAGAAGATTCAGGCCGCCCGCGCCGAACAGCAGCGCGACGCCGAATGGGAACAGCGGGTGCGACAACTGGAATTTCAGGCAGAGCGGGCGGCGGAATCCGCGGAACTTCAGCGGATCTTTGCACTCACCCGGCATTACAACCGTCAATATCCTCAAGTGATCGTTTATCCTCAGTCCTATATTTTCAGAAAACATCCGGAGCCGACACAGAAAGTTTCCTCCGCAAACCGCCTCAGCTTCTCCGGCCGGGGAATTGATTTCAGCATCGGAGGAACTTCCAGCCGACAGCAGTACGGTTTCAGCAACCGCTGGGATTCGGGTTCCGGAAACGGCGTGATGTCCATCCGGAGCGATGCCGGATTCAGTCAAAGTTTTTACCAGCGTCCCTGAAAAGCGGGGGAGACAAAAATCAAAATTTTTTCACCCGGCGATTGACAGTTCCCCTGAAATTCGGCTAAAGAAATTCCTTCAATTTTAAGGCAACTGCAGCCTGAATGCATTTCCACTTTTGGTGGCCTGATAGCTCAGCTGGTAGAGCAGAGGACTGAAAATCCTTGTGTCGTTGGTTCGAATCCGACTCGGGCCACCATTTTTTGTATCTCCCGCATTCATTCCGGGAAATTTCCTTTAGCATTTCTGCTGAAACGCAGTACTCTGGCCCCTATGCCTGCGGATTCTCCCGCCCCGCTCTTTCCTGCAGATTTTCTTCTGCCTGCCGGGATGGAGGACACCTGTCTTCCATCCGCTTCCGACTGCACCCTTCCAGCATGCTCCAGTTCCGTGGCTGCGGCGCTGCTCCGTTGCTGGAAAGCATCGGAACCCCGCTGCACCGTGGTGGTGACCGATTCGGTCCGCAGTCTCGATGCGTTTTATCAGAATTATCATACACTTTCCGGTGGGGATCTTGCGGACGCCGCGTATTTTCCCGGATGGGAGGATCTGCCCGACGCGGATTTACACGGGGTATCCCCTGAAATCGCCGGAGACCGCCTCGAAACCCTGACCCGGCTTCATTCGGGCAGGCAGCCTCTGCTGATTTTCACCGACATTCAAAGTCTGATGCAGCCGGTACCCGAACCCAAAACCCTGGCCGGCCGGACGCTGGAAATTTGCAGCGGGGACCCCTGGACTCCGGAAAACCTGTGCGAAAAACTGCTGGGCATGGGCTACAGTTTTGAGGCGGAAGTGACCGACAAAGGAGAGGCCGCCAAACGCGGCGGGGTTCTGGATCTCTGGCCGCCCCAGGAGGCCCATCCGGTCCGCCTGGAATGGTTTGGGGATGTGGTGGAGTCTCTGCGCAGCTTTGACGCCGCCACCCAGCGTTCGCTGGAAAAAGTCGACCGCATTCAGATTCTACCCGCCAGAGAATCCGCCACCGGGGCCAGCGCCAGCTTTACAGATTATTTACCCGCGAACACCCGCTGGCTCTGGTTCGATTATCCCTCCATTGCGGATCATGCGGTTCTGTATGCCGAATCCAAAGAGGAGGTCCATCTCAGCTGGCCGGAATTACAGCATCAGATCAAAAGTCATTCCGGAGGAGGAATGCTGCGCAGTGGGGACGGATTGACCGGGGAGCCGCTTCCATTTGAATTCGAAGCCTGCGCGGGTTTGCCCGCCCTGACGTCTCTTGGCGACCGAAGCGCGTATCTGGAGGAGGAGCGGCTCAAACTGATTCAGATTCAGGGACAGCTGGCCCGGTCCGGCTGGACCGTGGTGTTCTGTCTCAATACCGAAGGTTCCCGGGCAAGATTTCTGGAAGCCTATCAGCAGCATATCGGCGACCTGCCCCGTCTGCATGTATGTCAGGGAATGATTACAGAGGGATTCCGTTTGCCCGCGCTCCAGCTTTCGGTGGTGGGTGAACAGGACCTCTACGGTATCCGAAAATCGGTTCGGAATAAATACGACCCCCATGCAGGAACCCGGAAAGGGAGTGCTTCCGGACCCCGTTTGACGGGATGGACAGAAATTGAGCCGGGAGAATGGGTGGTTCATCTGGATCACGGGATTGGAAAATATCTGGGCCTTTACGAGATTGAGGTGGCCGGGCAGTCCCAGGAAGTCCTCAGTATCGAGTATGCCGAAGGAGCGAAACTTCATGTTCCGGTATCCCAGGCCCATCTTCTCAGCCGGTATATGGGAGTGGGAGGAACCGTGCCGGAGCCTCATTCCTTGGGCGGAAGCAGTTGGAACCGTCAGAAAACCGTTGCGGAAAAAGCGGTCCGTGATCTTGCCGCACAGCTGCTGCAGACCCAGGCACTGCGGGAAGCAAATCCCGGTCATGCGTTTGCGCCCGACAATGCCTGGCAGGCGGAATTCGAGGCCACGTTTCCCTTTTCCGAGACCGCAGATCAGGAATCCGCAATTCTGGCCACCAAACAGGATATGGAACGGGCCCGGCCCATGGACCGACTCATCTGCGGGGATGTCGGTTATGGAAAAACCGAAGTGGCCATGCGGGCCGCATTCAAGGCGGTCATGGATGGAAAACAGGTGGCCATGCTGGTTCCCACCACGATTCTGGCCCTGCAGCATTATCAGTCCTTTCAGGAACGCATGGCCGCGTTTCCGGTGAAAATCGAAATGCTCAGCCGCTTCCGCTCCGCCGCAGAATCCAGAGAGGTTCTGGAACGTCTGCGGAAAGGTCAGGTGGACGTGCTGATCGGCACCCACCGGATTGTTTCCAGGGATGTGGTGTTCCAGGATTTGGGTCTGGTGATTATCGATGAGGAGCAGCGCTTCGGCGTCCGCCACAAAGAACGGCTGAAGGAAATGAAGGCCATGGTGGACGTGCTGACGCTCAGTGCCACCCCGATCCCGCGGACCCTGTACCTCAGTCTGACCGGTGCCCGGGATGTGAGCAGTATTCAGACCGCCCCCCGGGAACGGTTGCCGGTTAAAACCGAAGTGGGAGAATTCGAGCCCTGCACCGTGCGCAAAGCTGTACTAAGGGAGCTGAACCGCGGCGGACAGGTTTTCTTTCTTCACAACCGGGTTCAAACCCTGGACCGCATGCGGAAAATGCTCATGGAGATTGTGCCGGAGGCCCGGATCAGCATGGCGCATGGGCAAATGCCGGAACGTCAACTGGAAAGCATCATCCGCCGTTTTGCCCAGGGCGAATCGGATGTGCTGCTCTGCACCACCATTATTGAAAGCGGCGTGGATATGCCCAATGTGAACACAATGATGATTGACCGGGCCGACCGTTTCGGTCTGGCTGAACTCTACCAGCTGCGGGGACGCGTGGGCCGTTACAAACATCAGGCCTATTGTTATCTTCTGCTTCCCTCCAAAGGGGGAAGCAAAGCGATTGCCAGAGAGCGCATACGTGTGATCCGGAAATATTCCGCACTGGGGTCTGGTTTTAAAATTGCCCTGCGGGATTTGGAAATCCGGGGCGCCGGAAACATTCTGGGACCCCAGCAGAGCGGTCACATTGCCAGCGTGGGTTTCGAATTATACTGTCAACTGCTGGAGGCCAGCATCCGCAAACTGAAAAGACTTCCTCCGGAACGCCTGGTCGATGTGAAAGTGCGGATAGACTTTCTCCAGCTGAGACCGGAGGAACCGCTTCGGGAGAACGCCTGCTTTCTTCCGGTGGATTATATGGAGGATGAGGCGCTGCGGGTGGAGATCTACCGGCGCATTTCCGCATTGCCCACTCTGGAAAAAGTGGAAACCCTTTCCCGGGAGATCCAGGACCGGTTTGGACGGCATCCGGTGGCCGTACAGAATCTTCTGCAGGTCGCCCGCATCCGGGTGGCGGCGGCGGATCTGAGACTGCGGGAGGTGGACGTGCAAAATGACAAAGTTCTGCTCAGGTTTCCTGACGGAACCCTGCTTCAGCCCGACCACCGTTTCCCGCGCCTGCGCCGCAGTTCCCCCACAGAGAAACTGGATGAACTTTTCAACCTGCTGCGGGAACTCCTTGCCACGGAGGGAACCTCCAGGAAGACGGGTCTCAGGAACAGCCCATCGAATTCCCGCAGTTAAAGCATTTGTAACAGGCACCGTTGCGGACGGTGATACTTCCACACACATCGCAGGCGGGCGCATCATCCATAAAATGTTCGAACTGGGAATCCACCCGGTCGGAAGCCGCCGGAGCAGACTCAGATTTCCCGCTTGGAGAAACCGCTTCTGGCGATACAGTCAGCAGGGGTTTGCTGGCCACAAAGGTCAAATGCATCCAGCGGAAAATATAATCCACCAGACTTTTGGCCATGGGGATTTCCGGATTTTTAGAGAAGCCGCTCGGCTCAAAGCGGGCATGCATAAACTTGCGGTTCAGCGCCTCCACCGGAACTCCGTACTGAAGACAGATACTGACAGCCGTCCCGAAGGCATCCATCAGTCCGCCCACCGTGCTTCCCTCTTTGGCCATGGTGATAAAGAGTTCCCCCGGACTTCCATCCGGATAAAGACCCACCGTGAGATAACCCTCATGACCCGCCACTTCAAATTTATGGGTAATGGACTGGCGGGTGTCCTCCAGACGCTGGCGCCGGGGTCCGGCCTCCTCTTTTTTGGATTTCTTTTCCGCATCCTTGCCCGAATTCACAGGCTGACTCCGTTTGCTGCCGTCGCGGTAGATGGCCACCGCTTTCAGCCCCAGTTTCCATCCCTCCAGATAAGTCTGAGCAATCTCCTCCACGCTCGCGGTCCGGGGCATGTTCACGGTTTTGCTGATCGCACCGGATAAAAAGGGCTGTGCCGCGGCCATCATCCGCAGATGTGCGTGATACGAAAGGCTGCGGGTGCCATTCCGGGGTTTGAACGCACAGTCGAACACTTTCAGATCCTCCTCCGCCAGATGGGGCGCGCCCTCAATGGTGTCATTTTCATCGATGTAGGAGATGATCTCCCGGATTTCATCCGGACTGTACTCCAACTGTTTCAGTGCCATCGGAACAGTCTGGTTTACGATTTTCAGCATCCCTCCCCCGGCAAGCATCTTGTATTTCACCAACGCGATGTCCGGTTCAATCCCGGTGGTATCACAGTCCATCAGAAACCCGATGGTTCCGGTCGGGGCCAGCACAGTGACCTGTGCATTTCGGAACCCCTGCTCCCGGCCAAGCTTCAACACCAAATCCCCCAGATCCTCCGCCGCCTCCAGCAAATGAGCCGGACAGCCCTCCCCGATTCCGGCGATGGCATCGGCATGCTGCTGAATCACCCCCAGCATGGCCTCACGGTTTTCCGCATAGCCCTCAAAACTTCCCAGAACCCCGGCAATCCGCGCAGACTGACAAAAGGCCTCCAGATGCATGATCGCGGTGATTGCGCCCGCATAACTTCTTCCCTCATCCGAGTCGTAACTGTGTCCCTTGCCCATCAGCAAAGCTCCCAGATTGGCGTATCCCAGTCCCAGCGTCCGGTATCGGTGACTGTTGGCCGCAATCTGCTCGGTGGGATAGCTGGCGTGGTCCACCAAAAGATCCTGTGCGATGATAAAAATGTCCACCGCCGCCCGGAAGCGGGAAACGTCAAAATTCCCATCCTTGTCCAGAAACTTCATCAGATTCAACGAAGCCAGATTACAGGCGGTATCATCGAGAAACATGTATTCAGAACAGGGGTTGCTTGCGTTGATCGGACCTGAAACCGGACAGGTGTGCCAGCGCTGAATGGTGTCTTCATACTGAACCCCCGGATCTCCACAGATCCAGGTTCCCTCGGCCATCGCGTTCAGCAGCTCCCGGGCGGGATAGGAGGGACCGGATTTTGCGGGATCCGTCACCCAGGTGGTGGTCCATTCCTTGTCTTCAATCACCGCCTGCATAAAAGCATCGGTAACCCGGACACTGAGATTTTCGTTTTGGAAACAGACCGATCCGTAGGCTTCTCCGTTAAAATCGCCGCTGTATCCCTCTTCAATCAGGGCCCAGGCTTTCTTTTCCTCGTTGGTTTTCGCCTGAATAAATTCCAGAATGTCCGGGTGCTGAATTTTCAGCGTATTCATTTTCGCCGCCCTCCGGGTCTTTCCTCCGCTTTTCACTACCGAAGCCACCGCGTCATAAACCCTCAGAAAACTGAGCGGCCCACTCGGAGATCCCCCTCCGCTCATGGTTTCTTTCGCGGAGCGGATCGGACTCAGATCCGTACCTGTCCCGCTTCCGAATTTAAACAGCATCGCCTCACTCTGTGCCAGGGCCATGATACTGTCCATGGTGTCTTCCACCGACTGAATGAAGCAGGCCGAACATTGGGGATACTCGTACTGGGTTGCAGCTCTGCGTACCTCTCCGGCCTCCGGATTCCAGAAATAACTCCCCTCCCCGCTGCCCACTCCCACACCGTATTCGTGGAAGAGCCCGCAGTTGAACCAAACTGGAGAATTGAAAGCCCCATGCTGATTAAGACATAACCAGCAGAGTTCCTCATAAAACAATTCCACATCTGCTTCCGATGAAAAATACCCATCCTCCCGTCCCCAGTCCGCGATGGTTCTGGCGACCCGGTGAATCAGTTGCTTCACGGAAAATTCCCTCTCCGGAGTGCCGACCTTTCCGTAAAAATATTTGGAGGCCACCACATTGGTGGCGAGCATGGACCAGGTTTCCGGGACCTCCACATCCTTCTGCTCAAACAACACACCGCCCTTGTCATCTGAAATGGATGCAGTCCGTTTCTCCCATCTCACCTGATCAAAGGGATGAACGGATTGGGTGCTGAACACGCGGTTCAGAGTGAGTTTACGATGCTTTTTTTCGGAAGATGCGGATGAAACGGTCATGGGAACCTCTGTCTTTATATAATTTATAGGATATGATATGTCTTATTTAAACCACAAGATGTAGTATGAATAAAATGAACCAACACTCAATATAGGACTTCAGGCAAAACCAAACCAAGTAAAAAAAACAAAATTCTGTCAGAGGATCCGAAATCAGCCGAAAAGAGGCTTCGGCAGGGGATCCCGGAACGGGCGCACGGGAAGAATTACTGCCCGTCGAGCGTGGCACGGATTCGCCGGGCCAGGGTTTCGCGGCTGTAGGGTTTGCGGATAAGGTACTGCTCGGATTCGTCCGCGCCGTGTTCCTTCAATTTATCCATGGTGAACCCGGAAACATACAAGTGGGGGATATGACCCAGAGAAAGTCGCAAACGGTCAATCATTTCCGGTCCGCTGAGATTCGGCATCACCACATCCGTGACAATCAGATCAATTTTGCCGTCAAAGCCCTCAGCCACCCGAACGCCCTCTTCCCCGTCGGACGCCGTAATCAGGGTGTACCCCAGGGATTCAATCATTTTGCAGGCCATCCGGCGTACCCCTTCCTCGTCCTCCACCAGCATGATGGTCTCCGTACCCCGGGGAAGCGGCGGGAGATTGGTGTGGGCGGGCAGATCCAGCATCATCTGCTCAATGTATTCCACTCGCGGGAGGAAGATCATAAACTCTGTCCCCACCCCGGGTTCACTGTTCAGGCGGATAACCCCCTGATACTGCTGAATAATGGCATAAACCGTAGAGAGTCCCAGTCCTGTGCCCTGTCCGGATTCTTTGGTGGTGAAAAAGGGCTCAAACGCGTGCTCAAGTATATCCGCCTCCATTCCGTATCCAGTGTCCCGAATCGACAAGAGCACGTATTCACCCGGTTCCAGTCCTTCTGTGGTCGACTGATCCTGTCCAATTACCTCCAGGGAGGTTTTGATATACAGACGACCACTGCGTGGCATCGCGTCGCGGGCATTCACGGCCAAATTCAGAATGACCTGTTCCATCGAAGTGGGATCGACCTGGATGATGCAGGGGGTCTCGGCAAGGTCCACGATCAATTCCAGATTTTCATGCAAGGTCACCCTAATTAGGTTATCCATTTCGGTCAGCAACTGATTCAAATCAATCGGATGACTGTCCGGAATATCCTTGCGGGAAAGTGCCAGAAGCTTCTGGGTCAGATTCTGAGCCCGGTTGGCCGCCTGAACTACTTCCTGTAGATCGCCGTAAACCTCAACCTCCGGTGAAATCTGCTCAATGGCCATATTACTGAAACCGAGGATAGAAGTAAGCAGGTTGTTGAAATCATGGGCAATCCCCCCCGCCAGACGCCCGATCGCCTCCATTTTCTGACTTTGCTGAAACTGATTGAAGGTTTCCTGAAGGGCCTCTTCCGCCCGGATCCGCTCCGTGATGTCATGTCCCTCCAGAATGAGCAGTTCGACATGGTTTTTGTCATTCAAAACCGGTTTCAGACTCATCACCAGAATGTGCGCTCCGTTTCCGGCATCCGGCAGCTCAATCTGAAACTGCACCGTTTCCCCTTTTGCCGCCCGCTCAAGCGGTTCCGCGAAGATCCCTTTTCCGCCAAGCGCCGCCACATCCAGCAGATTGGTCCCCCGGAGCGCTTCGGGAGACTGTCGGAAAAGGTGGATTGCCGAGGCATTCACATCCAGGATGTTGCCTTTTACATCCAGAAATCCCGCGGGATGATTCAGCTGATAAAACACTTCCCACAGCCGGTGAGTCTGCTGACGGGCATTTTCCTCGGATTTTTTAATATCGTTGAGCAGCAGCTCTGTGCGTTCCGCTTTCAACGCCACGGAAAGAAGATCTTTCTTCAGTTTTTCAAGCTCCTGCCGGTCTTCCAAAAGTTCAACAGGCGACGCTGGAGGTTTTTCCCGTCCCATTGCAAGAAACAGTAGGGACAAAAACATACTGAAGATCAGTAGGATGCTTCCCGCAACCCAGCCCCAGCCCAGCCCTCTGCTCACCAAAGCACCCAGCACTCCTGAAACCAGAACACAGTTACAAACCAGCAAAAGAAGATGACGTTGCAAAGTGTTTTGGATCTGAAATTTCATTCGGGAAAAAATTAAAGGAAAAAGAAATAAAACGCTAGAAGGAAGAGGCGGAATCTCTGGGAACAGTTTCGGGAGACTTCAGGTAGCGTGCCACCCGGAATCCGGTGTCAACTGTGGAGACCTCCGCATATCTTCGGCGGGAAATCCGCAGATCGACCAGTCCTGAATCCTGCCAGGAGGCGCCTTTGATCACATGAAACCTCCCGGCATTGGCAGGAAGAGGATTCTCCTGCACCCGGGAGGTCGCGGGTGGAATTTGGTAGGCATCCTGAACCCACTCCCGCACATTCCCGAACAGTCCCCGGATTTCCAGCGGTCCCAGTCCCGCCTCCTCCACCGGCAGCGGCCCGGCTGCCGCATCGCTGTAATTCTCCACCACAGCCGGGAAAAGACGCTGACTTTCTTTCCCGGCCACATTCACCTTCCCTGCGGGGGGCGGCATCTGGTCGCCCCATCCGAACAATGCCCCCTTCACTTCCAGCCGGGACAGGGCCTCCCATTCCGCCTCGGTAGGCAGCCGGTATCCCGTTCCCGGATTCTCCTGAAAGGTCCAGCCCTCCGCGTTCTGAATGTAGGCGGGCGGTAAATTCTCCTGAACACTCAGCCAGTTGCAGAACGCCACCGCATCCTCCCAGCTCACCCCGCTCACCGGAAGGGAATCCGCATTGAGGTCCACCCCTTTCCAGCTTCCACTGTCATGCGCGGGCCTGAATTTCCGGAACTGCCGGTTGGAAATTTCGGTTTGTGAAATCCGGAAAGCCCGGCTGAGCTTGATATTCAACACTCCCTCGTTGCTCTGACGCCCCGCTGTGCCCCGCTCACTTCCCATGCGGGCTACCACAGGGAAATCCGGTAGAATCATTTTCAGCCCCTCCGCAGTTTCAATCATACGTTCCGCCGCGGGGGCCGGTCCCTGCCCCGCATTTCCCTCGGCCGGAGCTTCAACCGCCGGAACAGGTTTGAGCGTCAGCTCAATGCTTCGTTCATAGGCCTGGGCCGGAGTGAAACGAAGCGTCTGACTTTCATAACCCTCCGCCTCCACCGTCAGTACCTGTGGCAGCAAAGGGAGCTGCAGCCTTCCTCCTTCCGGGAGTTCAAATGCTCTCCCGTTCAGGGTCAGCCGGCTTTCCGCCGGAAAAATCCGAATTCGCAACCAAGCCTGCAGCGGGCGAAGCGAAACCTGCAGACCCTCCTCGAAATGGGAATCCGTCAGCGGAAAACGCTCCGGCTCGTATCCACTCAGCTGAAAAAGAATCTCATCCCCGGGCCGGGCCTCCGAACTGGCAAAAGGGGTGGTGCCGGCAAACAGGTTGTTAATCAGCACTGTCGAAGCGGACGGATTGCTTTGAATTTCCAACTGCGGAGCCGAACGGGGTGTCGCCGTAGGAGGAGACGAGGGAACCGGCTCCGAAGTTTCCTCCAAAGCGGCTGTGGCCCGGGCGGCAGGTGGCAAAGGCGGCTCGGGATTTTCCGGAGGCCTGCGGTTGAAAAACCAGGAAACTACGGCCGCCCAAAGCATCAGCAATCCAAACAAAAGCAGACTGCCTGCCCATCTTCTTTTGGGCGGGGCCGCCGACGGTGCATCCGCCTGCAGATCCACCGCCTGCAGTACTTCATCCTCCTCCGGCCGCATCCCCGACATCAGAGCCCCTCCCGGCAAATCACTTCAATCTGTATTGCAGTCTGCCCCGGTTTGACTTCAAAAGAAATCCGCACATCCCGATAGCCCAGCCGAATGCCTTTGGCCGTATAGCTCCCAGGCTTTAATCGAATCTCTTTCCGGAGGAAAGGCTCCCATTTTCCGACTCTGGAAATCTCCACCCGGGTCTCCAGATCAGAAATCAGAGTGACCGGCACCGGCGTAAGCGCCGCCTCCCGGCGTTGCAACAGACGCACCGCATCCCGCTTCAATCCGTCCGGCCAGCCCTCCCGTTCCTGCATCTCGGCAACCCAGATTCCGGTCTGCTCACCGGCCGGATTCTGCACCACGACGGAGGCCTGCCCGTCCTCCATGC
>JBMTJR010000029.1:0-13292 GCA_049438565.1 Kiritimatiellia bacterium | reverse complement strand
TAATTGAAATCTTTGGGAATCCCCGCTTTGCGGATGCCCGGCTGACGGTCCGGATCGTACAGATCCAGCACCGAGGCCTGGGGAAAGGTGTCGGTGGCTCCCAGCGAAGACGGGTGCAGCGGATTGCCTTCCACTTTGGTGGGACGTCCCATGTGGGATTCCACCATCAGCCCCTGGGCAAAACCGCCGAACATGCGGGCGGTGGCATAAAACAGCGGTTTTCCGGGAACAATTTCCTCGGGCGCTTTCACATAAGGAACGATCAGCTCTTTGGGCTGACGCGTACAGGCCGCCAGTCCCGCCAGCGCCGCACTGCCGCCCATCAGTTTCATAAAACTGCGGCGGTCCACTCCGCCGGCCTCTTCCGCCTCCTCCCGCACCGACGCCGCCTCCGGCAACCGGGTCGCGTCCCGGTCCAGAAAGCTGGTGTACATCCGGCGGTCCCGCTGCTCCCAGTCCTGCTGCATCAGCGTGCGCATGCTGCGCAGGTCCAGAAGTCCGTTCTGATCTCCAAAAGATGTGGGGGTGTCCGTATTCATTATCGGTGACAAATTGCGCAGTTGGTTAAACGGTGATTGGCGGTATCAATGCCGTAAGCCTCCACCAGCGCCTGACGCTGCTCAAGGGTCTGACTCTGCGGATCAAAGGCCATATCGAAAATCTTGTCGTCAGGACGCACAAACTGCTCCGGATTGCGGTGACATTCCAGACACCATTTCATGTACAGCGGCTTTTCCCGCCAGGTCAGCGGCATTTGGTCCACCCGTCCGTGACAGGTCGCACAGCCAATCCCGTTGTTCACGTGAATCGAGTGATTAAAATAGACAAAATCCGGCAAATCATGCACCCGGGTCCACTCCAGAGACTCTCCGGAGGCCCAGCTTTCCCGCACCGGGCCCAGCATATCGGATTCTTTCCACATAATATTGTGGCAATTCATGCAGGTCTGGGTTGGCGGTACATTGGCGAAACTGCTCTTCTCCACCGAGGTGTGACAGTACCGGCAGTCAATGCCCAGATTGCTGTGATGTTTGTGGCTGAACGGCACCGGCTGCTCCCGGCGGACTTTGGTGTAGCGCACGTAAGGGGAGCGGTGGATCATGTCCATGAACCCCAGAAAACCGGCCCCTCCCGCTACAAAGAGCAATAAAGACAGACGGGCAAGTGTGTTGTGTTTCGGTGTAAAAAGTTGCGAGGACATAGGCGTCGATTTAGGTGATTCTGATCGACAATACGTCCATTTGAACAGAATGCCGAACCGAAATCGTTAAAAATTTCACTTTTTGTGAGCGTCCTCTTTAATCCCAAGAAGCGAGAGAGGTCAAACGCAAAAATCACTCAGTTGAAAGAATTGTTATAATGCCACAATGATGTCATAGCCGTGACCTATATAATAGGGTCTAACGACCCCTTCACAATCCACTTCAAATATCCCGGAGCAGCCACCAGAACCCTGTTCCGCGTCTCAATCTCTGATGGAAAGCGGGACCGGATTTGTGACTGGACTGTCACTGCCTTTCCGGACCCCGGAAAAAAAGTCGCGACGGGTCCGTACTCAGCTCCCGAACGTCAGGGAAGACGCGCCGGGTTTTATTGGATCACTTGACTTTCGATTCCGGCCAGCGCGGCAAAATCCAACATCTGCTCGGGAGTCACGTCATAACTGAAAGCAGTGTGATGGGCCCCGCCCGCCTGAATCCAGGCTTCTGCGGAAGCCGCCAGATCCGGGAGGGGTTTCCAGAGGGCCCGGGCCACCGGCAGATTCGGGATCTCCTCCTCGGGGACCGAAACCTCGACCGGATTCACGATCATCCGGAATCCCCCGCCGGTATCGATCACCGTCGCGTTGAGAGCGCGGCCGGTATGCGCGGTGAACACCAGCCTCACCGGATCTTCTTTGCCGCCGATGCCAAGCGGATAAATTCCGCAGTCTGGTTTTTCCGCCGCAATACTCGGACAGATCTCCAGCATGTGCGACCCCAGAACCCGGGGGCCCGCGGCATTCAGATGGTACGTGTAATCCTCCATAAAGGAGGTTCCTCCCCCGATTCCATACCCCATGACTTTGACCGCCCGCACCAGCGCCGCATGTTTCCAGTCTCCTTCGGCTCCGAATCCGTATCCGTCGGCCATCAACCGCTGCGAGGCAATTCCGGGAAGCTGACGGATCCCGTGGAGATCCTCAAAGGTGTCGGTGTAGGCCATTGCACCGGTTTCCTCCAGGAATGCCCGGAGCGCAAGTTCGATCCGGGCCGCGACCTCCAGATCCCCCCGCCGCTCCCCGCCCTTCTGCAGACCCGCAAGCATCGTGTACTCTGCGTCGTAGACCGCGCAGAGCCGTTGCACCTCCGCATCGGACACCTGATCCAGTTTGGACACAAGTTCCCCGACCCCGTAACCGTTTACGGTGTACCCGAAACGGATCGCCGCCTCGGTTTTGTCCCCTTCGGTCACCGCCACATTGCGCATGTTGTCTCCAATCCGGGCCACCAGCAGCCGCTGATGGTCGTGCCAGGCAGCCGCCACCCGCATCCAGGAGCCCACCCGCTCCTGTACCGCCGGATCCTCCCAGTGCCCGGCCACCACTTTGCGGCGTCTGCCCAGCCGGGTACAGATATAGCCGAACTCGCGGTCGCCATGCGCAGCCTGATTGAGATTCATGAAATCCATGTCGATGCTGCCCCAGGGAATGTCCCGGTTGAACTGGGTATGCAAATGCAGGAAAGGCTTCTGCAGTTCCTTCAGGCCCTGAATCCACATCCGGGCCGGCGAGAAGGTATGCATCCAGAATACAAGTCCGATACAGGATTCGGAACCGTTGGCCTCCCGGCAGACAGCGGTAATCTCCGAAGCGGTGGTTACGATAGGTTTGGAAACCAGTTTCACCGGCAGAACTCCGCTGTCGGAAAGACCCCGAACCACCGTGTCCGCGTTGGCCTGCACCTGCTGCAGAGGACCAGGGCCGTACAGATGCTGGCTGCCGGTGACAAACCAGACTTCAAGACCTTTAAAGGGATTTTTCATATCGCTGTCTCCTTGCCGGCCTGTCCATAGCTGGCGTCCGGACCATGTTTACGGGTATAGTGTTTGTTCAACAAATAAGGTTCCGCCTCAGGTCCTCCCGGATGGAGGAGACGGGTCTCGGCGGCAATGCGCGCGACCTCCTCCAGAATGATCGCGTGGGTCACGGCGGCGGCGGCATTCTTCCCCCAGGTGAAGGGCGCATGGGCGGACACCAGAACCCCCGGGACTTCCATCGGCTTCAGGCCGCAGCTCCGGAAGTGTTCCGCGATCACGACTCCCGTATGGAGTTCGTACCCGGTCTCAATCTCCGTCTCCGTTAAAGGCCGGGTGCAGGGAACAGGACCGTAAAAGGTGTCGGCATGGGTCGTGCCCAGACAGGGGATCGGCAGGCGGGCCTGCGCCCAGGCGGTCGCATGCGGAGAGTGCGTGTGCACAATCCCGCCAATCTCCGGAAAGGCCCGGTAGAGATGCCAGTGGGTGGCCGTATCGGAGGAGGGATTGAGGGTTCCCTCCACCTTCTCTCCGGTCTCCAGCGAGATCAGGGGGATCATCTCCGGGGTCAGATCTTCATAAGCCACCCCGCTGGGTTTGATGGCGAAAAGTCCTGCGTCGCGATCCACTTCCGAGGCGTTGCCCCAGGTGAGAATGGCCAGGCGGACCCGGTTGATTTCCCGGTTGGCCTGCACCACCCGTGATTGGAGAGATTGATGTTTTGGGTTCATATCCGAAGGAGAAGAAATCAGGGGATTGCGTTCAGGGCCGCCCGCTCAATGGTCAGCCCGCGGTGATAACGGTCAAAAAACGTATCGAAACCGGCCACATCCTCCGGTTCCGGCGGCACGGGATCTGTGAGACTGCCGGAAAACACTTTCTGCAGAAACCCGGACAGCGTGCCGTCCGGTTCCCCGGACACCCCGTATTCCGCCAGCAGGGCAATCCCCCAGGCCCCGCCCTCCCCCGCCGTGGACAGCACAGATACCGGCGTATGGGTGGCGGCGGCCATGATTCGGCTACCCAGCTCCGGTGACTTGAAAAAGCCGCCGTGGCCGCGGATTTCATCCACCGAGACCCCTTCCTCCTCGAACAGGATATTCAGGCCGGTGCGCAGCGCGCAAAGCGCCGTATAAAGATGCGCGCGGACAAAGTTGGACAGCGTGAACCGGCTTTCCGGAGACCGCACAAACAATGGACGGCCCTCCTCAAATCCGGTAAGATGTTCGCCCGACACATACCCAATAGAGAGCAGACCCCCGCAGTCAGGATCGCCCTTCAGCGCGCTGGCCAGCAGGGTTCCGAACAGGTCGTCGGTCCGGGTTTCATGTCCAAGGGCACGCACCGCCTCTCCGAACAGGCCGATCCAGGCATTGAGGTCCGAGGTGCAGTTGTTGGCATGCACCATCGCCACCGATTTCCCCTCCGGAGTGGTGACTAGATCGATCTCAGGATGCACCCGGCTCAGCTCTTTCTCCAGCACAATCATGGCAAACACCGAAGTGCCCGCTGAAACATTTCCCATCCGGGCCGCCACGCTGTTGGTGGCCACCATCCCGGTGCCGGCATCCCCCTCCGGCGGACAACAGGGCGCACCGGCCTCCAGGTCTCCGGCCGGATCGAGTTTTTGAACTCCTTCCGCAGTCAGGACTCCGGCAGGCTCCCCTGCACACAGCACCCGGGGAAGCAGATCCCGCAGTTTCCAAGGCAGATTCCGGTCCGCAATGTGCGCGTCATAGGCCTCCAGAAGCTCCGTACGGAACTGCCCGCCGGACGGATCAACCGGAAACATCCCCGAGGCCTCTCCCACTCCCAGCACCTTCTGACCCGTCAGGCATTCATGCACATAACCGGCCAGCGTGGTCAAATGCGCGAGTTTCGGGAGATGCGCCTCTCCGTTCAGAACCGCCTGATGCAGGTGGGCAATGCTCCAGCGCTGCGGGATCGGAAAGGAAAACAAAGCCGACAGTTCCGCAGAGGCTTCCCCGGTGAGCGTGTTACGCCAGGTGCGGAATGGCGTCAGCAGATTTCCCTCCGCATCGAAAGGCAGATATCCGTGCATCATGCCGCTGACCCCGAGAGCCTTCAGCTTCCGGATTTTCACCCCGTATTCCGTCTGCACCTGCTGCTGAAGATCCGAAAAACAGCTTTGCAGACCGGCCCAGACCTCCTCCAGAGGATAGGTCCAGACTCCATCCACCCGTGAATTTTCCCAGCGGTGGCTGCCGGAGGCGACAGGCAGGTGTTTTCCATTGGTCAGCACCGCCTTGATCCGGGTGGAACCCAGTTCAATGCCCAGTACAGCCTGACCATTCCGGATGCAGTCAGCGGTTTCAGCAGGGGAAGTACAATTCATGGGATATCTCCGGGGGACAGAACGGAAAACCTCCGTCAGATCAGACTCTTATGAAGCAGCACAGCCGGAAGGAACAGCCCTCCGCAGCTTTACAGTAAAGTTTTCTGGCTATCCGGATTCGGGAGGAGTAGAAAAGCAGGGAATGAAAGTCACCATGGAGACGATTGCCCGACAGCTGGGCCTTTCACGAAATGCAGTTTCGCTGGCGCTGCGGAACGATCCGTCGATTCCGCCCGCCACCCGGGAACGCATCTTCGCCACGGCGGAAAAACTGGGCTACCGCCGCAATCCGGCCCATGGGGAACTAATGTCACAAATGCGGTTGAAAGGTCATGGCTCCACCCTGGCCACCCTGGCCCTGTTCAACGCCAACCGGAATCCGCGGGCTTTCACCGAACACCCCACGATCCCCTCCTACGTGGCCGGATGCAGGCGGCGTGCAACCGGACTGGGCTATCCGCTGGACAGCTTCTGGCTCTACGAGCCGGGAATGGATGCTGATCGATGGAAGCAAATTCTGGAAACCCGGGGAATTCGCGGGATCGTCCTGATCGGGTTTATGAAACAGAACCGGATTCCGGAATCCTTTCTGCCGGTGATAGACAGATTTCCCACGGTGGTGACCGGCGTGCGGACCCGGGATCCGGCGCTCTCTTTCAGTTGCGTTGATCATCATTTCCTCACCCTGCATGCATTCGAGAAAGCCCTGTCCCTGGGCTATCGGCGTCCGGGACTGGTGCTCGACACCACCATCGATTCCCTGGTTGAGCACCGGTTTAGCGCAGGCTACCGTTGCGCGCAGGAATGCGTCCCGGCATCCCGGCGTCTGCGTCCGTTTCTTGAAGTGGCCGAGGCGCGGGAAAATCCGCAGCGTTTCGCAGCCTGGTTCAGAAAAGAAAAACCGGATGTGATCTTCACGCTCTACAACGTGGTGCGGGACTGGGTGCGTGATCTGAATCTGAAAGTTCCGGAAGACCTGGGTCTCATCCAGTTGGAGTGGCGGGAAAAAGAACCCGAATGGGCGGGAATGCATCAGCATAACGATATCAGCGGCGAGGCAGCGGTCGATATGCTGATCGGGATGATTCACCGCGGGGAATCCAGCCGAAGGGATTTCCCCCGCGCCACCCTCATCAGCCCCACCTGGATGAACGGGAGCACGGTAAAGGGCTGACCCACAAAAAGCCCCTCTTTCGAGGGTCAAAGCAATGGCGGGATCCAGGGAGCTTTCACTCGGATTCCCCCTGATGCATCCGCCTCATTTTACGCGCCTGTTTTACACCAGACCGGATCACCTTCAGCTCCACCAACATCAGTGTACAGGAAAACATGAAAAGGGCCTCCAGCAATGTGAAACACAAACGCATGATGAAGAGGGTCGCGCGATAGGATGAAACCCAAGACCCCCAAATAGATCATACCCGAACTCAATTTCAGATCTTGTAAAACCTGCATCCTTCCAGGTGTAAGTGCTGTGATCTTGCTGATCCTTCTCTCAGGTTCCGGGCGTCAAATGCCCGGACCTGAAGAAGTCTACGGTCGTATCCAGTTCGTGAATGCGCTCCCGGACTTGAAGGTGCAGGTGGTCACCGCGCTTCCGGATCTGCGGGTGAAACGGGTAAACGCCTTGGCCAATGAACCCGGGGAGTGGCAGATCGTGGATTCGCTGCCGGACTACAGGGTGCAGATTGTCGATGCGCTGCCTGATTTCACCATCCAGTGGGTGGATTCGTTTCCGGGGGAACGGTAGCCCATCTGTCGGTTTCGTTGCATCATTCTTCCGTCATCTTCGATGGTGGTTTGAAATCAAAGGACATCAGCCCTGTCCGAATTCTGCCGAAGAAACTGCTGTAATCCTCGGGGCGAAGGATGCGGAAGTGGTAGAGCTGGGCAGCGTGTTCGCGGTGGGACTCCGGGATGTCGCCGGGATTGGTGTCACGGAGGCGGCGGTTGATGGCCTGGAAGTGTAGTTTGCCGAAGTGCTCCTTTGCGGTGGTCATGGCGCTGTCATCGTCATCGTGTTTGATCTCAACCACCAGAATGAGGTCCCGAATCCCCTCGTCCTGGAGGAGCCGTAAACGCTGGACACTTTGGTCTTTGGGATTGTCGGGAAGTTGCAAGAGGTAATCGGCAATGCGAATGCGGAGGAAGAAATCGGGGTTAAATGCACGCCGAACCCTGTCTTTCCCTCCCTTCCAGTATTCGTAGTCCAGACTGTAGAATGCGCTGTCAGGAGATTTGATCCATCCTGCGAAGAACTTCCCGCATTCGATGAGGCGGAAGAGGAACTGCCGTTCGTGTCAGCGCCGCTGTGAAAGTGGTGTAAAACAGCCGGAATGAAAATTCCGGCTATTTTGGGTTTTCTTACTCCTGGATTTTCTTCCCCATCCGGTAACTGTTCCCGGTTCAAGATGGCGTTTGGCCCAGCTCGAAAGCCGTGGCAGGTCCACCTTGTCATGAGTCCAGACCTTTTCGGCATTCTGGACACTCGTTCCATAAAAAGCCGAAGCCGAGAAACAGCTTGGATGAAGATCCAGGCCAATGACCCGGCTCCGGGCTTGAGTGTTTTCTTTGTTCATTGTATTTTCTCCAATGTATTCCAGTTGCCGGAGAGTTTGCGGAACAGGCGACGCGTTTGCACTCAGGCATACGGGGCTTATTTCCCCACGCGGGTGTTTTTCGCCGGCGCTCAGTCACAAAGAGAGGGTATTACCCTAGCGTGGTCCCCGAGCGTCTCACGCATACCGACAGCTGGGATACACCAATTTATCACCCGCTGCCTTCGTTACGATGTTCACACAATGACTCTCCGGCAACCGAAAAGTCCAGAAACACATACCGTCACCGACGATGCGTTTGAGGCCGCCCGCGCCGGAGCCGAGGCCACCTATCTCTACGGCAACCTGGATCTCTCTCGGGAAACCCGCCTCCCGCGGGGCTTTTCGTGTACCCTTCAGATTGAGGGTCAGATCGCCTCCACCAATCTGCTGGGAAGCGAGGCGGTGAGCGGAGGCGGATTCTATTCTGTGCGCGGCTACGAAGAGGGTGAGGTGATTGGCGACAATGGCGGAGTGCTGCGGCAGGAGCTGCGTCTGCCCGCCCTCCAGCCCGCTTCCAATTGGTTCGGCGCGGAGACACCCGATTCGCTGTCACTGTACGCCTTTCAGGATGCCGCTTACCTGTGGAATACCGATGAGCTGGAGGGCGAGGAGCCCTTCGAATTGGCCAGTCTCGGTCTGGGACTTGATTATCAGTTCGGCCGGGTGCTGACCCTGCAGCTTGCCTACGGCTGGCAGCTCACCGACACCGGACGGGGCAACGACGACAGCCGGCTCCACCTGGCGCTGACGGCCGGGTTCTGAGGAACCGGGTTGGAGTCAGCGTGTTACTGATCCGGGCTGCCCGGACGGGGGGCCAGAAAACTGCGCACATGTTCCGCCCAGGTCTCGGGAAGCTGGGTATGCAAGTTGTGGCCGCAGTTCAGCAGGACCACCGAATGCCGGCTGTGCGTTTTCACCCACCGTGCCTGCTCCGCATAGTCCGGGTCTTTTTCTCCGGCCATCCAGAGGATGCGGCTGGAACAGCTCCGCAGCCAGGACCGCAGATCGGGCTGTGCCCCCAGACTGAAAATCTCCAGCGCGTCCGCCAGTTCGCCTGCGTCCCCCCTCCGCCGGGGAAAGCCCTCAAATCCGCCCCACATTTCCATGCCGTACCACTCCGCACAGAAATCCTCCAGACCCTGCCGCTGCAGTTGGTCCGCCCGCTCCCGGTCCTGCTGTTTGCGTGCGGCCCGCTGACCCGGATCGCCCAGTCCCAGCGCGGCGGATTCGATCACCAAGGATCTGAATGCGTCCGGGAAACGCGCGGCGGACATCATCAGCAGCCGCCCCCCCATCGAATATCCCCCCGCCCAGTCATAGTCCGGGGCGCATTCGGCAATCTTCTGCAGGGTCCGGGCCAGCGTCCAGCCCTCCAGCCGGGTGTCGCCGTGCCCCGGCAGATCGGGGCAGAGCAGTTGAAATCCATCACCCAGCGCGGCCTGCAGGGCTTCGCCCTCCCGGCCCTCTCCCAGCCAGCCGTGCAGCCAAAGTCCGCGTTGCCCGCCGCTGCCGAATCTGTGCAGGGTCAGGGTCATGATGCGGGCAGCTTGAGCATTTCCGCCAGCGCGAGATGCTGCTGCACATTCTGTTCCCGGTCGGTCTGCACTTCAATCAGACAGCTTTTGCGGGTGGAAAGCGCCTCCTCATAGGCCTGGCCAAACTCCTCCATGTCGTGAATCCGGGCATAGGGAAGATCAAACTGTCCCGCCGCATGCTCGAAATCCCATTCATGCGGGGTACCGAAGAAGGTTTCGAATTCCTCTGCATTCTCCTTTACCGGCAGAAAATGAAAAATACCGCCTCCGTGATTGTTAATCACGATCACAATCACCGGCACCCGGGACTGATGAACCAGCGCCAGACTGTTGAGATCGTGCAGGGTGGACAAATCACCCAGCAGCACCGTGACACACTGAAAGAGGCCGCGGGCAAACCCCACCGCCGTGGCCAGGGTTCCGTCAATTCCACTCGCGCCGCGGTTGCTTGCCACATGGATCTGACGCCGGTTGGGCGCGGCAAACTGGTTCACATCCCGCACCGGCATGGAGGCCCCCAGCACCAGTCCATGCAGATTGGGCAGCATCCTGGTCACCGCCCGGGCCACGCCGGGTTCGGTCAGGGTGGCGGATTCATCAAGCTGTTCGGCGTAGACCTTTTCCACCGCCGCATCCGCCCGGATCCAGGCCTTGCGCCAGCCCGGTTCGGTGGGAGACATCCGTTCCTGATGCCAGAACAGACAGAAGCGGTCGATTTCATTGATGAAGCGGTGCGTGACCCGGTGCAGCGGATCAAAGCGTCCCTCCCGTCCGGTCACCTGAATCCAGCAGCGCGGCGGCTGAGTCTCCAGTGCCTGAAGAAGTTTTTTGGACAGGAACCGGCAGCCGAACTGCAACACATGATCCGGCCGCAGGGATTCAGGAAAACCGAAGTTCCCCACCAACGCATCCACGTGCCGAACCAGCGGGTTGCGGCGAGGTCCAAAATGAAGTCCGGAGGTCACATCACTCACGATCGGCCAGCCCTGCAGCTCCCCCAGCTGTTCAATGGCCAGCGCCTCCGCCTCGCTGCAGCCTCCACCGGCGATGATCAGCACCCGAGGATTTTCGCCCAGCATTTCTTTGAGTCCGTACAGATTGATTTCATCCGGCTGCGCCAGCGGCGGGAAGACGGAGGTGTAGGGACTGTGATCGCGGGACCAATGATGCAGGGAAATCAGGTAGGCCTCGGAATCGGTGCGGTCGGGCTGAGAGGCCAGCGGCTCCCGGAAGGGACAGTTCAAATGCACCGGACCTTTGCGGAGCGACTGAAACGCCCGGCCCACCGTGCTCAGCACCGCCTCCGGCGGGATGGAACTGTCGGGGGTCGATAAATCCATCGACCAGTTCACATAAGAGGAAAAGGCTCCCGCCTGGGGAATGGCCTGGTTTGCGCCGCAGTCGCGGAGTTCAAACGGACGGTCCGCAGTGAGCAGCAGCATCGGCTGGGCATCCATCGACGCCTCCACCACGGCGGGGGTCAGGTTTGAAACCGCGGTGCCGGAGGTGCAGATCACCACGCCCGGACGTCCGGTGGCCCGGGCAAAACCCAGGGCGGCAAAGCCGAGTCCCCGCTCGTCAAAGTGCAGCACGGATTTTGCGTCCGGATTGCGGGCCACCGCCAGCGTCAGTGGGGTGCAGCGGGACCCCGGGGCCAGAAAAAAAGTGTCCGACCCGTTGCGGATACATTCCTCCACCAGGAGGGAGGCCCAGATCAGATTGATATTTTCCGTCAGGATCATGCGGGTTCCGAATGCGAGGAAGAGCGCCAGAGATGTTTGCGTCCGAATTTTTTTCCTTCCGGGGATTTGAGATATTCCTCAAATTCTTTCGCCCGTTCTTTTTTAGGGAAGGCAGCGTAAAAAGTGAGTTTCCAGGGACAGTGCTCCTGCGTGGCCTCCACTTTTCCCGCGTTGTGCAAAGCCAGCCGTTTTTTCACATCCCGGCTGGTGGCAATAAAACTTTTGTCGGCGCGGTTCCGACTCTGGATACGGTACACATAGTGCATATACGGAATAACTATCGGATTCGGGTCAACTTTTCACCCTTTTTTCTATGAAACTTCTTGGGGAATCTGGGAGCGAAATTTTAGGATTCAATCGGAAGCACAATCTCCCTCCAGACGGTAAACCGACAGTGGCCGGCAGAAAACGGTGAAAGGGTAGTCTTCTCTTATTCCTCTTTTGGAATTTTTCAGGACGCATGACAGCTTTCGGAGGAACCGGGTGCTTCCTCCAGAGCTTCCGCTGCGGCGTTTCCGGCCAGAAAACCGCCGGTCCAGGCGGCCTGAAAGTTGAATCCGCCGGTAACGCCGTCGATATTGAGCACCTCACCGGCAAAAAACAGGTTGGGGTGCAGGCGGCTCTGAAATTTTTTCATATCCACCTCTTTCAAATCCACCCCGCCGCAGGTCACAAATTCATCTTTGTTCAGCGTTTTTCCCCGCATCTGCGCCTCCATCGCGGTGAGCGAACGGAACAGCGCCTGCTGATGCAGAGCGGTCAGCCGCGCCCAGGGCAACTCCTCCCCGATTCCGGCGTGCAGACAAAGCCGCTCCCAGAGCCGACGCGGCAGCTCAAACAATCTGGTTTTAAACACCGCCCGGGCACCGGACTGTCTGCGCATCCGCTGCAGTTCGGCCAGCGGGTCGGGATGCGCGGGGACCCAGTTGATGATCAGTTCCACCTCATCCCGGCGTGCGGCCAGCCCGGGCGCCAGCCAGGCGGAAAGTTTCAGCACCGCCGGACCGCTCAGCCCTTTGTGGGTGATCAGCAGAGCCCCGGTCTGTGCCGCCCCCATTTCCGGAAGCGAAACGCCCGCCGGGTCCACCGCAATCCCGGCCAGGCCCTCCAGAACCGGATGCTGAACATGAAAGGAGAACAGAGAGGGCACCGGCGGCACGATGCGGTGGCCGAGCAGCTCCGCCACCGCCCAGCCTCCGCTGGCCCGGTTTCCGCCGGTGGCCAGAATCAGGCCGCGGCAACGGAAAGTGCTGCCATCCGTACAGTCCAGTTCAAATCCGCCCTCCACCGGCCGGGCCCGCTCCAGTCCGCGCTGACGCTCCACCCGAACCCCCAGCCGCTCCGCCTCCCCGGTAAGAGCGCGGATGATGTCCGCCGAATCATCGCTCACCGGAAACATCCGGCCGTCCTCTTCGGTTTTCAGTTTCACCCCGCGCGATTCGAACCACTCCACGGTGTCGGCCGGCTGAAAACGGTGAAAGGGTCCCAGCAATTCCCTGCCCCCGCGCGGATAGCGGGTGATAGAAGTTTCGGATCAAAACAGGCGTGGGTGACATTGCAGCGTCCCCCGCCGGAAATGGCCACTTTGGCCAGAACCTCCCGGCTCTTCTCCAGAATGAGCACCCGCAGATCCGGACAGGCGGCCCGGGCATGCACGGCGGCAAAATATCCGGCCGCCCCGCCGCCGGCCACCACCAGATCCACCATTTCCCGGTTTTTATGATTCATGCCTCCCCCTAAGACAAATTTTCCGGAGAAACCAATGCAATAATGTCCCCGGCTTTGCGTTGTGAACTTCAACAGGATTTGAGAGTGCAAAGTGGGGATTTACCCCTTAGATTACCTGTCATGAACAAAATCCGTCCTTTTCTTCTCTACAGTGCCGCCCTGCTCTGCACGTTCTCTCTGCTCTTTTTTACCGCATGTGAAATCAGCAGCGGCGACGAAGTCGTACGTGAGGTCTCGCTCAACGTGGCCGGCGCCTACCGGAATTCCTCCGGAATCGCGGGCAACCAGAGCGGTCAGCGGGTGACCCTGCTTTCGA
>JBMTJR010000028.1:0-13422 GCA_049438565.1 Kiritimatiellia bacterium | reverse complement strand
CAATATTGTCGGCAAAGGGGAAAAACGCATCCGAAATCAGAATCACTTCTCCCATCACTTTCCGGGTAAAGGCGTCCAGATCCAGTCCCTCCCCCTCGCCTGCCTCGTGCAGGAGGCGGATATTTTCTTTGGCGCGGGCAATAGCCAGTTTCTTGACCGAATCCACGCGGTTCGGCTGTCCGGCGCCCATGCCCAGATTCTGAAAGAGTCCCGGCGCATACTCACGCACCAGCAGAATGGCATTGGATTTGACGTGTTTGCAGGCCCGCACCCCGAATTCTGCCAGCGCGGCTTTGTTGCCGGGGAAATCGGCTTTGCTTTTCACTTCCCAGGCCTCCATCACCTGATTGTCCCGCTTCTGAACCAAAATGCCGCCGCCAATCTGTCGCAGGGTCGGAGAATCTTTGGCCGCTGCAAACGGCGCGTGCAGTTTGAGCAAACGCAGATTTTTCTTACTGCTGAGTTTTTCAAAGGCCTCAGGGGTGTAATCCGGCGCAATAATCACCTCCACAAAGCGCGGAGCCAGAAATTCCGCCGCCTCCAGATCCACCGGCACCGTCACCGAAATGACCGAACCAAAAGCGGAAACCGGATCGCCGGCCCAGGCCGCCTCCAGCGCCTGCCGCAAGGTCTCTCCGGTGGCAAATCCGCAGGGGTTGGTGTGTTTGATGATGGAGGCTCCGGGTTTGCCCACCAGCTCCCGGGCCGCCTCCAACGAAGCGTGACCATCCAGATAGTTATTGTAGGACATGGCCTTGCCGTGCAGCACTTCCGCATGCGCAATGCAGGCCTCTTCCCCGGGACGGGAACGGTACAGGGTCGCGGCCTGATGGGGATTTTCCCCGTAGCGGAGCCCCTCCGCATCATTCAGGGTCAGCACGAAGGGGGGCGGTCCCTCCACCGGCACCTTTGCGGCCAGATATTCCGCGATGGCGCCATTGTAAGCCGCCACCCGGGCAAATACTTTCTGACCCAGACGCAGACGGGTCTCCGGAGTGGTGTTGCCTTCATGGGTCTTCATTTCAGCAATCACCTTCTCATAATCCGCAGGATCGGTGATCACCGTGACATCTTTCATGTTCTTGGCGGCCGAACGCAGCATGGTCGGCCCCCCGATATCAATATTTTCGATGGCATCCTCAAAGGTCACATCCGCTTTGGCCACGGTTTCCTCGAAGGGATACAGATTCACACAAACCAGATCAATCGGCGACAATCCATATTCCTTCATGGTGCTTTCATGATTCGAATCCCCCCGCATATACAACAGTCCCGCATGCACTTTGGGATGCAGGGTTTTCACCCGGCCGTCCAGCATTTCCGGAAAACCGGTGAACTCAGAGACATCTTTGACCGGGATCCCGGCATCCCGGATCGCGGTGGCGGTTCCTCCGGTGGAGAGCAGCTCCACTTTCATTCGGTGCAGGGCTGCGGCAAAATCCACAATACCGGTTTTATCGGACACACTCAGGAGAGCTCTTTGAATAGGACGGGTCATGATTTTCCTTCGGGGTAATTGAATAGAATAAAGAGGCCCTCCCCTTAGCAGGCGATTCGCAATGAAAAAGAAAAAATTCGACCGTCTGTCCAAAATGCAGCCCAAAAAGGCAAAACACCCCGGAGCTGCCGCACGTGTCAGGGCGTAGCTCGAAGAGCGGAGACTGATCCCTGCGGCAGTCATCCCGATCATTCTGGAGAATTTCACTTGCCGGAGCTTTTCGCCAGAGTTATTAAATCTTCATTAACAATCTGTTTCCCGAACCTGCCAGATCCGGCGGGTTTTTTTATGATGCAAACGCTGTTTCACGAAAACAAACATACCCTCAAGCTCGCATTCCCGATCATCATCAGTCATCTGGGCCAGGTGCTGCTGGGTCTGACCGACACTCTGATGATCGGTCGGGTCGGCACCGTCGAGCTGGCGGCGGTAGCATTGATGAATATTCTGATTCATCTGGTGATGGTCCTGGCCTTCGGACTGTCCATTGCCGTCACGGTTCAGGTTTCCCACGCCCACGGCGCCGGGGAGTCCGGCGGAGGAAAAAGTGCTCTGTTCCACGGGTTGACCCTGAGCGCAATTCTGGGGACCGGTGTGTGGATCGCCATGATCTTCAGTACGCCCTGGCTGCAGCGGATTCAGCAACCGCCCGAAGTGCTGGCAGTTCTGCCGGATTACCTGCAGTGGATTGCCCCCTCCATGGCCCTGATGATGCCGGTCATCGTCATCAAGTCTTTCGCAGAGGCGCAAAACCGTCCCTGGGGCGTATTCTGGATTCAAATCGGCGGCGTCCTGCTGAATATCGCTCTGAACGCGGTCCTGATTTTCGGGATGTACGGGGTTCCGGCACTCGGCCTGACCGGGGCGGGAATCGCCACCTTCATTGCCAGACTTCTGACCCTCGGCGGGCTGGGATTTTTTGTGTTCCGACCCCGTTTTCTGCCGCCCGACCCCGTGCGGCTCCGGCTCGCAGAATACTGGGACCTGCTGCGGCTGGCCGCTCCCATCACCACCCAGATGCTCATGGAGTTCGGAGCCTTTGCCGTCAGCGCACTGCTGATTGGTCAACTGGGCAGCCTTCCCATGGCCGCCCATCAGATTGCGCTGACCTGTGCCACCGCGAGCTATATGATCCCCATGGGACTCTCCAGCGCGGTGGGAATCCGGGTCGGCCATGCCATGGGTGCAGGAGCCCGAGAGCGATGCCGTCAGATTCTCTGGGGCGCCCAGGGAACCACGGTGCTGATTATGGGCAGTTTTGCCGCCCTGTATCTCGGAGCCGGCAGATGGACCGCCGCCGCATTCACCCCGGAACCGGAACTGATCACCCTTGCCGCCACCCTGCTGTCCATCGCCGGGGTCTTTCAGTTGTTTGACGGAATTCAGGTGGTCAGCGTGGGTGCTCTGCGGGCCATGAAAGACGTGAAAGTTCCCACCCTGCTCAGTATGCTGGGATATTGGGGCGTGGCGTTTCCTTTCGGGGTGTGGCTGGGATTCGGACTGGAACGCGGCGTGACCGGATTCTGGACCGGCCTGGCCACCGGACTGGGCATCGCCGCGTTCAGTATGAGCCTCCGTCTGATTTGGCTGCTGCGGAAATCCTAATCCGCGTCCCGCTCCGCAGACCGGATAAGATTGCGGATCATGCCCTTGAAGATCAGGACATGCACCGGAAAAATTCCATACCAGTAAAGCAGTCCGGAAAGGCCCTGCGGATCAAACACCGCAGTCTGGCGCAAACGCGCGGGAGAGTTGTCGCTGACTTCAAATTCCAGCCAGGCCCGTCCCGGCAGTTTCATTTCCGCCCGCAGCCGGAGCAGACGTCCGGGCTCCAGATTCTCGACCCGCCAGCAGTCCAGCACCTCCCCCACCCGCAGCGTCTCCGGATGCCGCCGACCCCGCCGCATCCCCACCCCGCCGGCCAACTCATCGGCCGCCCCGCGGAGACGCCAGAGAAAATCGGCGTAATACCAGCCGTTCTCTCCACCAATCCGTTCCACCGCCTGAAAAAGTTTCTCCGGAGCAGCCGTCGATTCCATCACCCGCGAATCCACCAGGCGGGTGCCGAACCGCACGCCCGCCCAGGTGCGGTAGGTGTTTCCCGAGGAGAGAGAATCCGACCAGCGGGTGACCGCAAAGCCCTGCTCCTCCTCCTGCAGGGCCCGCTCCACCGCTTCGCGGACGCCGCAGGGCTTCACGTCAAAGGTCCGCATCCCGGACGGATTCACCACCACACTGGGATGCGTCACACTCTCAATCAGTTTGCGCCCCACCCGGGCGAACAGCGGAGTCACAAGACCCAGCCACAGACTGGACAGATAAGGACTAAGCACCGGCACCGGCAGAAAAATCCGTTTCAGTCCGCGGGCCCGGGCATAGGCGGCCATAATTTCTTTGTAACTGACCACATCCGCTCCGCCGATTTCGTAAATCAGAGAGGAGGGCAATTCGCGCTCCAGCGCGGTGCTGAGGTAATCCAGCAAATCGTCGATATAGATGGGCTGAGCCTCCACGTAGGCCCAGCGGGGCGTAACCATAACCGGCAGCCGCTGCACCAGTGCCCGGATCATTTCAAAAGAAAGACTGCCCGCCCCCAGGATAATCGAAGCCCTGAATTCCAGGACCGGCACCCCGCTTTCCCGCAACAGCTGACCCGTTTTGTGACGGCTGCGCATATGCGGAGACAGACCCGGCTTGTCGTCGGACAATCCGCCCAGATAAATGACTTTTTTCACCCCCGCCGCGCGGGCGGCCTCCCCGAAATTCCGGGCTGACTGGGCCTCCCGTTCTTCAAACCCCTCCCCGCCTCCCATGGAATGAATCAGATAACAGGCGCTATCCACCCCCTCCAGAACCCCCGGCAAGGTTTCCGGATCCAGTACATCTCCCTGCATTACCTCCACCCGGTCTCCCCATTTCGCCGTCAGCCCCTCCGGTTTTCGGGCCATGGCCCGCACGCGGACGCCCGCCGCCACCAATCTGTCCAGCAGCCGTCCTCCCACGTATCCGGTTGCACCGGTGACCAAAATCAAAGGGGATGCACTCATAGATTAGACCTCCACCACTTTTCCATAGCGGGTAAACAGCAATTGACAACGGATCTTCTCCTCCGCCATTCCCAGCATGTCCGCAAGCACCCGGCGGTACAGCTGCATCTGGGCTGTATATTTCTTTACGGTATCCGCATGAAGATGCTGATTGGTTTTAAAATCCTGAATCCAGGCCGCATTTTTGAACAGCACCACCCGGTCAAAAATCCCGGTGATCCACCCCTCCGGCAGCACCGTTTCAAAGCGCTGCTCACGCCACAGATCCGTGACCCCCTCCGGTTTGCGCAGGACCTCCAAAGCAAAGGCTCCCCGCAGATGCGCAGCCGCCTCGCTGTCGGGATCCTCTTTCTCCCGCAGCAGAAATTCTTCCAGATCCATCTCCTCCACCCAGCTCACTTTTTCCAGCAGAGCGTGCACCCGGCTTCCCAATTCCCGTCCATCCTCTTCAAAGAACCGGAACATCCGGTCCACCGCCTGCGGCTGGGAACTTTCCTGTGACGGCTCTAACCGGGAAAGGATTTTCCGGCCCGCCGGCACTTCAAAAGGAGCGGACCGCTCTTCGGTCACCGTTTTCTTCCGCAGCGAATCCGCCCAGTCCCGCGAACCCCAGCGGTTCAGACAGCGGGTTCCGGCGGGGACTTCCCGGAACGACGTTCCGTCTCCGCCCAGCCGTTCCGCCAGCCAGTTTTCGATCGAACTCATGGATCCCCTGCTCTTGGGGGGCACCGGAAGCAGGACCTGCAGCGACTGCTTGGCCCGGGTAAGCGCGACATACAGTCCGCACAGACTTTCATAGGTTTTGTCCGCCTGATGCTGATCCACCAAGGACTTGATTTCCGGAATCTGCCCGCAGACCGCCTTGGGAGGCAGCAGGGTCACACAAGGCGCGTCGGGATCTTTCGAAGCGACCAGTTCCTCTCCAAGTGCTCTCACAAAAGGACTCCGCGGCTTCACCGGAACGATCACCGCATCAAACCCCAGCCCTTTGCTCTGATGCACGGTCATCACCCGAATCACTCCCCGGGCCTCATGCTCTTTCAACCGGGTCCGCTCCACATAATGCAGAAAGCGGTCGACCGACGGATCTCCCAGGCGGTCAAAATTCAGCGCCACCTCCAAAAGCCGCTGCAAGCGGGCGCGGGAAAAGTCCGCATTCTCCTCCAACGGGAGCCGTTCGATCCATTCCCGGATCAGCGGACTGAAACCACTTTGCTGAATCTGCTTCAGCAGTTCAAAGGGCTGCACCCGCAGTCCCAGCAGTTCGAGAAATCCGGGGCTGAAAGAATCCGCGGGATGAGCGGCATGCCGGAGCAGCGCAAGAATGGCCTCCACTGCGGTGTCGTCCCGCACCGGAGAGGCGCCTTCCTGGGAGACCCGGAAACCTCCCGCCCGTAACTTTTCCGCCACCTCCCGGCCATGATCGTTGGTCCGCACCAGAATCGCGGTTTCCGCTCCGGGCGGCAGTTCCCGGACCATTTGCAACAGCACTTCATCCGGATCGGTGTCCGTATCACAAATCTGCAGAACTTCCGCAAAGCCCGGCAGATCCGGGTTGTGGGAGCGGTGGGGTGAAAATTCCGCATTCCAGCGTTGAAGCGCCTCTGCGGAAATATCCTCTTCCGGAGGAATGTCTGAAAAAACCTGATTCACCAGATCCAATACGGCCGGGGCGGAGCGGAAAGAAACCGACATGGATTGATGTTCAATCCCCGGCCACTCCTGCAGAATCCGTCCGAACAGTTCGGAATCCCCTCCCCGCCATCCGTAAATCGCCTGCTTCACATCCCCCACATAAAAAAAGCTGCGCCCGGCCTGAGGGTCCTGAAGGATTTCAGAGATAAAGGGCTCCAGCACCTGCCACTGCAGCCGGTTGGTATCCTGAAATTCATCCAGCAGCCAGTGGGAAATCTCCCCGTCCAGACGGTAGGCGAGCTCCGCAGGCTCCAACAGATCAAAATCCGCCATCAGCATGCAGGCATCCTCAAAAGAAAGCTGCCCCCCGGGAAGCATCTGTCCCTGATAGACCTGCTGATAGATCTGCAGAAACCCGAACAGGGCCAGAGTACGCTGACGGGCCTGCAGCAGGGTCACCGCCCGCACATGCTCCAGCAGAGGCACGAGGGCCTCCCAAATGGGTCCGCCCAGATCTACAAGACTCCTCCCGTCCTTCACTTCCGGCCCCTCTCCGGACAGCAGACGCTGGGCAAAAGCATTGGTGGGCAGATCACGCGACCAGGTGGAACTGCGCCGGAAATGTGCACAGGCCTCCGCCAATTCGATCAGCTTGGACTCCACCTTCATGCCGGCGCTTGCTTCGCGCAGCTCTTCCAAATGTTCCGCGCAGGCCGATTCGCTCAGTTCCTGGGGCGGATTCTCAATCCGGGGTCCCCGCCAGGCCCCGGCCTCCGGAAACAGCAGGTAGGTGCCGCGGTGCTCTTCGAGAAACTGTTCGATGAGACGGGTGAAGTTCTTTTCCGATTTCCCGTGGGTGGCCTCTGAGAAAAGCTGCAGGAAACTCTCCCGCAACTCGTCAGTAAGGGATCCGGAGCGGAAAATCCGGTTCAGGACCTGGTCCTGCACCCGCTGATAATCCGCGGACTGGGTGTCCATCAGCGAAAATTCCGGCGGCAGCCCCAGTTCGACCGAGACGGCGGAGAGCATTTGCGAGATCCGGGAATCCAGTGTGCCGATACGCAGGCGGTGCAGAGACTGGAGCCAGCGCCGCAGATCTGAAGCGAACGCCTCACGGGAATGCGGAAACTGCATTTGTTCGGAAGTCCGGGCCGCCTGCTCTCCGGAGGAGGCGGCCTCGCAGAGGGCCTCCACAATGCTGTCAAAGATCTCCCCGGCCGCTTTGCGGGAAAAAGTGTAGGCCGCAATTTCATCCGGTGCCTGCTGTCCGGCCAGCAGACGTAATACCCGGCGGGAAAGCTGGAAGGTTTTTCCGCTCCCCGCACTGGCGGAAATACAAAGATAAGGGGCAAAGGCGCTCAAATCTCTTCCGGAGCTCCCAGCGCACGGTCAATCAGAGACAGGGCCAGATCCCGCTTGAGTTCCGGCACACTGAGGAACACATTCTGGACCAGACCGCCCTCCCCGAAAAGGGTCCCGTCGTTGTGAATCGTGTAAGGGATCTCCTCGGCATCCAGCAGGTGGGCCGCGGTTTCAGCCTCAAGCTGATTGGGAAAACTGGCAATCCGTACAAAGTCCATTTTTGATCTCCTTTCAGACAGTGTAGGGCCGAAAGCAGAGAGAGGGAAGCGGAAAAAGGAAACGGAATGGGTTTGAGCGGAAATTTTTCTTCAGCCCGATCTTGAGATCCGGGCAAATTAGGATTTATTGACCTCAGTCCCCGGCCGGAACGGAGGGCAATCGCATCACCCATGAACACGCTTCACCGATACATCTTCAAGGATTTTCTCACGATCTTCGGCATGTCCATGCTGGTGACCACGCTGGTCCTGTATCTGGGCTCGGTGATGAAGGCCCTGGATTATATTTCCCAGGGAGTCCCGGGAACCGTGCTCATCAAGGTCTTTACGCTGAACATTCCCTACATTCTGACCATGAGTATTCCGGTCAGCTGTCTGGTCGCCTGTCTGCTGCTGTTCAACCGGCTCTCTCTGGACGGGGAGTTTACCGCCATGCGCTCCGGCGGACTCAGCACCATGCAGATTATCTCCCCGGTGCTGCTGTGCGGATGCCTGCTCACGCTCACCTGCATCTGGATTCATTATCAGCTGGCCCCCGAAAGCCGCTTCAGCCTCCGCAAAGCCCTCAGCAATGTCTCGGAAATCAATCCCATGGATCTGCTCGAGGAGGGCCGCTTCGTGGAATTCCCCAGTCTGGCCATCTGGGTGAACGAAAAACGGGACAATCACATCGATGACGTGGAAATCCACGAACGGAATGAGAAAGGGGAGCTCCTGCAGATTATCAATGCCCGGAGCGGCGAAATTCAGAACCTTCCCGACCGCAGGGAAATGCGGGTGCGTCTGCAGCAGGTGCAGGTGCAGCATGGAGATCCCGAGGATCCCAAGGGCTTTCTGAATGCCCGGGTGGTGGACATGGAGGAGTATCATTTCGACCTCGATTATGACGATCTGATCCGCAAGGACGAACTCAACCGGAACATCGGGGATATGCAAATGGGGCAGCTCCTCACCGTCATCCGGGGTGAAGATCCCTATTACTCCAGCCTGGATCCGGTCAAACGGGAAAAAATCCGCATGCGGGCGTTGGTGACCACCCACAAACGTCTCGGACTGAGTCTGGGCTGCATCAGTTTTATTCTGCTCGGAATCCCTCTGGGCATGAATCGTTCCCGCGGGGAGTCCAATTCGGGGATTCCGATCGGATTGAGCATGATTCTGGTCTTCTACGCCTTCATCAGTGCCGCGGACAGTCTGCGTTACTCTCCCTGGCTGCTGCCGGATTACCTAATCTGGATCCCGGTGCTTGCCATGCAACTCGCCGGGTTCCTGATGATCCGTAAACTCCCCTGATCCCCGATGCCGTCCTCCTCTTTTTCCCTGCCCCCTCTGCTGAAACTGATGCGGCCGCATCAGTGGACCAAAAATGCGCTGCTGTTTTTTCCCCTGATTCTGGCGCACCGGCTGTTCGAACCGGCCCTGCTGGGGATCACCGTTCTGGCCGTGTTTTGTTTTTCCATCATGGCCTCCGCCGTATACATTCTCAACGATTACATGGATGTGGAGGCCGACCGCAGTCACCCGGAAAAGAAACACCGTCCTTTGGCCGCTGGCACCGTTCCCCTGCGTGCCGCGCCCTGGCTCTCCTCCGGGTTTGCTTTGCTCGCGCTGGGTTTGTCTATTGCATTTATTGGCCCCAAGTTCAGCTTCCTGCTGGCCGCATATCTCACCGCCAACTTTTTTTACAGCAGTCTTCTCAAACACATTCCGATGCTTGATGCGGTGTCGCTGACGCTGATGTTTGTCCTGCGCATCTACGCCGGCGGGGTGGCGGGCCGAATCCCGGTGAGTTTCTGGCTGCTCACCTTCAGCCTCTTTTTCTTTCTTTCCGTGGCTTTCGCCAAACGGGCCCAGGAATTACAGCTCCGCCTCCGGGAAAACGGAGGCGCACCCCAGAAAGTCAGAGGATATCAGACCAGCGACCTTCCTTTCGTGAGCCAGTTGGGGATCAGTTCCGGTCTGGTCTCGGTGATGGTCCTCGCGCTTTACATGAACAGCGGAGAAATCGCCGCCCAGTATCAATCCCCCTACTGGCTCTGGCTGCTCTGTCCGCTCATGCTCTTCTGGATCGGACGGCTGTGGCTGCTGACCCACCGTGGACAAATGAGTCATGACCCCATCCTGTTTGCGCTCCGGGACCGGACGAGCCATCTGGTGTTGTTGATCCTGATCGCGCTGATCCAGTTCGCCTACCGGCTCTGAATCTTCGTAATCTTAATCGTAATCGTAATCGTTGAACCTCAACTCAAATTTTTTGAGGTTTTTCAAAGAACTTCGATTACGACCACGATTACGATCACTATTACGATCACGATTACGAGTTTTTACTCGGGTCTCCCAATGTTGAGCTCTGGATACAAAAATGAGGACCCCGCCTGCCGCAAGCCAACAAAATTTCCCAAAAATCAGACGCTTGTGCCAAATCTGGGATTTAAAACAGAAGTATTTACATTTTTGTCGTGACCGTTTCTATCCATATTCTAATACAGGCATATGAAGTCAATCCGGATTGCACTGGCTCAGATGAACTGCACGGTGGGCGCCCTGTCCCGAAACCGGGAGAAAATGCTGGATCAGGCCCGCAAAGCCCGCGAGGCGGATGCGGATTTGCTGCTGTTTCCGGAGATGGCGCTGTGTGGGTATCCGCCGGAGGATCTGGTGCTGAAACCCCACTTTATCGGAGCGGTGGAATCCGAACTGGAAAAATTATCGCAGGAACTGCCCCCGGATCTGGTCTGTGTCGTGGGGCTGCCCCGAAAGGGCAACCACCGTCCCGTCAACGCGGCAGCCGTACTGGTCGGCGGAGAAGAGGTGGCAAGTTACGCGAAACAGCAGCTTCCGAATTACGGCGTGTTTGACGAACAGCGTCTGTTTGAACCCGGCAAACGGCCGTTGTGTCTGGAGCTGGGGGAGGCCCGTTTCGGCGTGCATATCTGTGAAGACTCCTGGGTGCACTCCGCCGAGGACAGTGATATCTTTCTCGATCTGCAGCTGACCGGTCTGCTGAACCTTTCCGCTTCTCCCTTTCACCGCGGAAAACTGCCCCTGCGGCAGTCCATCCTCCGGAAAACCAGTGCCGCGGTCAATGCCCCCCTTCTCTACTGCAATCTGGTCGGCGGACAGGATGAACTGGTTTTTGACGGGGGAAGCATGGTGATTTCTCCGCAGGGGGACATCCTCAGTCAGGGGAAACGTTTCAGCGAAGACCTTCTGCTGGTGGACCTGCCGGTCCGGGAAACCCGGCAGCAGATTCTCCCCTCCACCCGGGCGGAAATCATCCGGATCCCCTCCCCCCGCCCCCCAGCCCGGAAAAGCCCGCTTCCTCCGGCGGAAAACCTTCCGCAGGAGGATGAAACCCGGGAAGTCTACGAGGCTCTCTGTCTGGGACTCCGCGATTATGCGGACAAAAACGGATTTCAAAAAGTGCTGGTGGCCATCAGCGGCGGAATCGACTCCGCCCTGGTGGCCGCAGTGGCCGTGGATGCCCTCGGCCCGGAACGGGTCAGCGGCATCAGCCTCCCCACCCGCTACAGTTCGGAAGGAACCCGGAATGACGCAGTCAAACTGGCGGAGAATCTGAACATCTCCATGCCCATGCTCCCCATTCAGGAATTGGTGGAGCACAATCTGAGTCTGCTGAACCCTCTGTGGCCGGGACGCAGTCCGGATGTGACCGAGGAGAATCTTCAGGCCCGCATCCGCGGAACCCTGGTCATGGCGCTGTCCAACAAGTTCGGATCGCTGGTGGTGGCCACCGGAAATAAAAGCGAAATGGCGACCGGGTATGCCACCCTGTACGGCGATATGTGCGGCGGATACGCCCTGATCAAAGATGTTCCCAAAACCCTGGTGTTTGATCTCTGCCGCTGGTCCAATGCACAGCAGGGATACGACCGGATTCCCCGGAGTCTGATTGAGCGTCCTCCCAGCGCGGAACTCCGCGACGATCAGAAAGACACCGACAGCCTGCCGCCCTACGAACTGCTCGACCAGATTCTCAAACTTTATATTGAAGAGGATTTCGGGCGTGACGAAATCGTTTCCAGAGGCTTTGATGCTTCCACGGTCACCCGCATCATCCGTCTGGTGGATGGAAATGAATACAAACGCCGCCAGGCCCCCCCGGGCGTGAAAATCACCCCCAAAGCTTTTGGACGCGACCGCCGCGTCCCCATTACCAACCAGTTTCGTCCCACCCCCACCCCTGAGTTCTTATGACAGAAATCAACCATCAAAACGCCAGCCATCACGACCTGCAGTTCATCCGCAACGTCGCCGGAATCCTTGAGCGGAGCCTGGATGTCCGCGAGATTGTGAATCCCATCATGGATGCGATGACCACCCATCTGGGGATGAAACACGCCACCATCACCCTGCTGAACCGCAAAACGAATGACATTCTGATCGATGCCTCGCACGGACTCACTCCGCAGCAGGCCGAACGCGGACGCTACAAACTCGGAGAGGGGGTGACGGGACAAGTCATTGAATCCGGTGAACCCATCGTGATTGAGAAAACCGGAGAATCGCATCTGTTTCTGAACCGGACCCAGCGGATCAGCCGTCAGGAATCCAGCTTTATTTGTGTACCGATCAAAACCGGGAAAACCGTGGTGGGCGCGCTCAGTGCGGACCGGCCTTACGAAGAGGGTCAGGATTTAAATACCCCGCTGTACCTCATGGAAATGGTGGCCTCACTGCTCGCCCAGTCCGTGCGGCTGCGCCGGAGTGCCCAGGAGCGTGGTGAAAAACTGCAGTCGGAAAACGAGCGGCTCCGCGCAGAACTGAAAGACCGCTTCCGTCCCTCGAATATTATCGGCAATTCGCATGAAATGCAGATTGTCTATGATCAGATTGCCCAGGTCTCCAAAAGCCAGACCAGCGTGCTGATCGAGGGGGAGACCGGAACCGGAAAAGAGCTGGTCGCCCACGCCATCCACTTCAACAGCGACCGTTCGGATAAACCCTTTATCAAAGCCCACTGCGCCGCCCTGCCGGAGAACCTGATTGAAAGCGAACTGTTCGGTCATGTGAAAGGCTCCTTCACCGGGGCCACCGGGGACCGCAAAGGACGCTTCCAGCTTGCGGATGGCGGCACCCTGTTTCTCGACGAAATCGGGGAAATTCCGCCCGGCATTCAGATCAAGCTTCTGCGCGTTCTGCAGGAGCGGGAATTTGAACCGGTCGGCAGCACCAAAACCATCAAAGTAAATGTGCGGGTGATCGCGGCCACCAACCGGAATCTGCAGGACATGGTGAGCGAGGGGACGTTCCGGGAGGATCTGTTTTACCGCCTGAATGTGTTTCCGATCTGGGTGCCTCCCCTGCGCAAACGCAAAAGCGATGTGCTGCAGCTCGCGGATTTCTTTCTGGAGCGCTACAGCAAACAGAACAACAAGAACGTGCGGCGGCTCTCCAGCCCGGTGATTGATATGCTTTATTCGTATCACTGGCCTGGAAACGTCCGGGAACTGGAGAACATCATGGAGAGGGGCGTCATTCTCGCCGAGGGCGATGCGCTCCACCCGCATCATCTGCCTCCCACCCTCCAGACTGCGGATCAGGCCTCCGCACCCAAAACCGGGTCTCTGAAGGATCAGGTGGAGACCTATGAACGGGATTTGATCACCGATGCACTGAAGTCCGCCCGGGGCAATATGGC
>JBMTJR010000027.1:0-13558 GCA_049438565.1 Kiritimatiellia bacterium | reverse complement strand
GACCGGCAGCGTCCTTATAGACCCCCACCCCCAGATTGATTTTGTCGGGATTGGGAACCGCTTTGAAATCATCAGTGAGGCCACTGATTGCGTCCGGAGGGGCAGGAACAATAGACTCGAACATAAAAAGATCCTTGTGGCGGGTTTGAAAGTGAACGTGATCTTCTATAAACCTCAATTCCGCACAAATAAACAGGAAACTTACAGGAATAGATGGCCTGGGCGTTTCCCGGAATTGGTGAAGACGACCGATTTCAATCGTAATCGTGATCATAATCGTAATCGTGATCAAAAATCTTTGAAATTATTTGAACCGATTTCGATAAAATTTTTCTTAGAAAGGTCTTATAGAAACAAACTACCGATATGAGCCACCCCCGGAAAACGCCGAAAAAGAGGGATCTTCCCCAAAAAATCTGTCCGCACTGCGGACGTCCCTTCGCGTGGCGGAAAAAGTGGGCCCGCTGTTGGGAGGAGGTGCGGTATTGTTCCGACCGGTGCCGAAAACAGCGTCGAGAGGGCAGGTCATCCCTTTAAGTGGTCCTGGCTGACTTCCCGCTTGCAAATGAACGGTGATGGTCTATGGGATTCTTTCCTCACTTTTCAGGAGTCATTATGGAAAACGTCATCATTATTGGAACCGGTGCTGCGGGTCTCACCGCCGCAATTTACACCGCCCGCGCCAACCTCAACCCTCTGGTGATCGAGGGGCGGGAACCCGGTGGACAGCTCACCACCACCACAGAAGTGGAGAATTTTCCGGGTTTTGAACACGGAATCATGGGGCCGGAGCTGATGGACACCATGCGCAAACAGGCGGCCCGCTTTGGGACCCGCTATCAATATGGTCTGGTGACCGAAGCGGATCTGGGGGGAGATGTAAAAAAGCTGACGCTTGATTCCGGAGAGGTGCTGGAAGCCAAAGCGGTGATCATCTGCACCGGCGCCTCGGCCAAATATATTGGCCTGGAGTCGGAACAGAAACTGATCGGATTCGGGGTGACCTCCTGCGCAACCTGCGACGGCGCCTTTTACCGGGATGTGCCGGTCGCCGTGGTCGGCGGCGGAGATTCCGCCATGGAGGAGGCCACTTTTCTCACCCGTTTTGCCAGCAAAGTTTATCTGATTCACCGTCGGAAGGAATTGCGTGCCTCGCAGATCATGATCGACCTCATGCTGGCCAATGAGAAAATTGAACCCATTTACGATACAGTTGTGGAAGAGGTTCTCGGGGTTGAAGAGAAATCTGTGCGTGGACTCAAGCTGAAAAATGTGGTCAGCGGGGAGATTTCCGAGCTGAAAGTGGACGGACTCTTTGTCGCCATTGGCCATAAACCCAATACCGATCCTTTTGTGGGTCAGCTGGAAATGGATGAAACCGGGTATCTGATCACGGACTCTACCAAAACCACTCTTCCCGGCGTGTTTGCCGCAGGCGATGTGCAGGATTCTGTCTACCGCCAGGCCATCTCCGCAGCCGGGACCGGTTGTATGGCGGCCCTGGAGGCGGAACGGTACCTCGAACATCACGGCTGATTTATGAGTCAAACCAAAACCGAAAAACGGCCGCTTCGCCGTTTGTACAGTTACAGTCTCCGCTTCAAATGGAGACTGCTGCTGGGCATGATTCTGGGCGCGCTGACCGGCGGCAGCATTTTCGGACTGCTGGGGCAGATGAAGGAGGCCACGGATGAAACCTTCAGTTTTGGGAAAGTAAGCCTACAGACCCTTTATCTGGCCTGCGCGGCCCTGATCCTTATTTTTTTGGTGCGGGGAATCTGCCGTTATTCCTCGGTCTATCTGATTAACTGGGTGGGTTTCCGGATTGTGGAGCAGTTGCGCCGCGAATGTTTTGCAAAACTGCAACAGCTGCAGCTCGGATTTTACAGTCGGCACAGTTCGGGAGAACTCATTTCCCGAGTCACCAATGACACCACCATGGTGCAGCATGCGGTCTCCGGGGTGGTGACGGATATTGCCACCCAGCCTTTTGCCCTTACCGGCGCGCTGGGATATATCATTTACACCGATTGGAAACTGGCCATCCTCAGTTTGGTCGCTTTCCCGCTCTGTATTGCCCCGGTGCTGATTTTTGGGCGTAAGGTCCGCAAATACGCCCGGCAAAGTCAGGAGCATCTTGCCGACCTCTCCTCCGTTCTGCAGGAGAACGTGAGCGGTGTGCGGGTGGTCAAAGCGTTTGGAACCGAGGCGCATGAGGAACAGAAATTCGACCGGGAAAACCGGAAAGTGTTTGGACGGCTGATCCGCATTGTCCTGGCCCGGAATGTGAATGAGCCGCTGATGGAAACGGTCTCCGCCATGGGATTTGCCGCCCTCCTGGTCTATGCCAACCGCAGTGACATGACGGTCGGGGAGTTTATCTCTTTTGCCGCGGCACTGGCCATGATGTATCAGCCGATTAAAATGCTGAGCAAGGTGCATATGGAAATTCAGAAAGCCATGGGGTCGGCGGAGCGGATTTTCAGTCTGCTGGACGAGCCCATTGACGTGGAGGAGAAAAAAGATGGTGCCGAACTGACTCCGCCCATCAAAACCATTGAACTCCGGGATGTCTGCTTCTCCTATAATGAAGAGCAGGTGCTTCACCACATCAACCTCCGTATCCGGGAGGGAGAAAAGGTGGCCCTGGTCGGGAGCTCCGGCAGCGGAAAATCCACTCTGGTCAGTCTGGTGCCCCGCTTTTATGATCCCAGCGCCGGCACCGTCTCCATCAACGGAATTGATCTCAAGGAATTCAGCTTCCGGGGACTCCGGAAAGAGATCGCCCTGGTTACGCAGGACACCTTTCTGTTCAACGACACCATTGCCGCCAACATTGGCTATGGGGAAGACAGGGTGGATATGGAGCGGGTGGTGGATGCGGCCAAACGGGCCAATGCCCATGATTTTATCCTCGAAATGGCGGAGGGATACCAGACCAGAGTCGGCGAACGGGGCGGCCGCCTGAGCGGAGGACAGAAGCAGCGTCTGGCCATTGCCCGTGCCATTTACCGGGACGCACCCATTCTGATTCTGGATGAGGCCACCAGTGCGCTGGACACCGAGAGCGAGCGTCTGGTGCAGGCTGCGGTCAACGAGGTTATGGAAGGGAGAACCAGTATAGCCATTGCCCACAGACTGAGCACTATTCAGCACGCCGACCGGATTCTGGTTCTGCAGGAGGGCCGGATTGTGGAGGAGGGAAATCATCAGACCCTTCTGGCCAGGGACGGGGTGTACCGCCGTCTGTATGACATGCAGTTCGCTGGATAAAGCCCCCTCCCCCGCTGGTCAATAAAAAGTTTCATCATCGTCAAATTGCGGGTTGAAACAGAGGGATCAAGGAAGCGTACGCTTACAGCGCGGACAGAATCAAAGCGGTTTGGGAAAAAGAGTTTTGCGCCTATTGGGGAGTGCGGCTGCTTGCTGCCGCTTTAAAGAAGGAAGCTTGCTTCCGTCATAAGGTGATTCCCGCTCCACACTTTTTGACGAAGAACCAAAAAAAGGCTCTCCCGGAGGAGAGCCTTTTGCAGATCAGGAAGGGGCTTCCGGATCAGTCGTCGTTCTTCAGTTTTTCAGCCCGGGCGTCCATCACCTCTTTGGCGATGTTGTTGGGGGCCGGGACAAAACTTTCAAACTCCATGGAGTAGGTGGCTTTCCCGGCGGTGAGAGAGCGCAGCGCCGTGGAGTATCCGAACATTTCCGCCAGCGGAACGGAGGCATTCACCACCGACACATCGTTGCGGCTGTTCATGGCGCCGATAATTCCCCGGCGGGAACTCAAGTCTCCGATCACGGATCCCTGATACTCCTCCGGAGTTTCCACTTCGACTTTCATCATTGGTTCCAGGATCTTGGGGCTGGCCTTGCGGATCGCCTCACGCATCGCATTCCGGGCCGCAATCCGGAAAGCCATATCACTGGAGTCCACGTCGTGGTATTTTACGTCGGTGAGATTCACCCGCACACCCACCACCGGGAAGGCTGCCAGCGGTCCCTGACCCATGACGTCCTGACACCCTTTGTCCACGGCCGGAATATATTCACTGGGAATATTTCCGCCTTTGATCAGGTCATTGAATTCATAGGTCTCTTCAGAGTTGGCTTCCATCGGCTCGATGTTCCCCATCACCACCGCGTACTGACCGGATCCCCCGGTCTGTTTTTTGTGGGTGTAGGAGAATTCGGTGGGAACGGTGATCGCTTCACGGTAGTTCACCTGCGGAGGACCAACCTCCACGATGGCTTTATATTCCCGTTTAATCCGCTCGATGTAAATTTCGAGGTGCAGTTCTCCCATGCCGCTGATGATGGTTTCACCGGATTCCTCGTCGGTATGCACGCGGAAGGTCGGATCCTCTTTCATGAAACGCTGCAGCGCTTTGGACATTTTGTCGTAGTCGCCGCTGTCGGGACAGGAAACAGAGAAGGAGATCACCGGTTCCGGAACGAACATGGACTCGCAGGTGAGGTCCACGCCTTCATCCGTGAAGGTGTCTCCGGAAGCGCAGTCCACGCCCACCATGGCTACGATGTCACCGGCTTCCGCCTCATCAATATTTTCACGGTCATCGGAATGCATCCGCAGCAGACGTCCCAGCCGGATCCGTTTGCCGGTACGGGTGTTTTCCATGGTCATCCCTTTTTTCAGGGTTCCCTGATACACCCGGGTGTAAGTCAGCTGACCAAAGGTCTCATCGGTAATTTTGAATGCCATCGAAACCATAGGCAGAGAAGCATCGGCTTTCAGCGGGACCAGTTCGTCTTCCGCGCCCACTTTTTTGGCGAAGTTTTTCACGTCCAGCGGACTGGGAAGATAACGGGTCACTGCATCCAGCATAAGCTGAACTCCGCGGTTTTTGAATGCGGAACCCATATAAACCGGCACCAGTTCATTGGCGATAACGGCTTTGCGTACGGTGGCATGGAATTCCTCGGGAGTGGGCTCCTCGCCCTCCAAAAGTTTTTCCATGATGCTGTCGTCGAACATGGAGACCGCTTCCATCATGATCTCGCGTTTTTCCTCGACCAGATCCACCATGTCCGCAGGCACTTCGGCTTCCTCGATGATTTCCCCTTTCTCCCCGCGGTTGTAGTATGCCTTGCGGGCGAAAAGATCGACCGCGCCGGCAAGATCACCCTCAATGCCGATCGGAACCTGGAACATGACCGCATTCAGGTTCAGTTTTTCGCAAAGGTCGCTGGTGACTTTTTCGGGATTGGCTCCGGTCCGGTCCAGTTTGTTGATGAAGGCCAGACGCGGCACTTTGTAGCGTTTCATCTGACGGTCCACTGTGATGGACTGGGACTGAACTCCGGCCACACCGCAGAGCACCAGAATTGCGCCGTCAAGCACCCGCAGGGAACGTTCCACTTCCACGGTGAAATCCACGTGTCCGGGAGTGTCAATGATATTGATTTTGGTGTCTTTCCAGGAAACCGTGGTGGCCGCAGACGTAATGGTGATCCCTTTTTCTTTTTCCAGCTCCATATGATCCATGGTTGCGCCGTCACCACCACCGCGGACTTCTTCGATTTTGTGAATGCGTCCGGTGTAGAAAAGAATTCGTTCAGTCAGGGTGGTTTTGCCACTGTCAATGTGGGCTGAAATCCCGATATTACGGGTTTTTTTAAGATCTGTACTCATAATAGATTGTCCATGGGGCTGTGAGGCTTGAAAAAATGGGAAACGAGGTCTCCGAATGAAGAGCGAGCTTCTATGAAGGAAGAAAGCCTGTTTGGCAAGTCAGAAAGAGGGAGGAATGCGCGCAGGGCGCATGTCATCATTGGTAAAAGATGAGATCATTTCCAGGGCGCATTCATCATAATCGTAATCGTAATCGTAATCCTAATCGATTTTTACAAAATTGAATTTCGATTACGATCACGATTGCGATCACGATTACGATTGAAATCGGGCGTCTTCACCAATTCAGGGATGCGCCCTAGCGCGCAGGAGCTGCGAAAGAGACGCGGCTCTGTCTTCAGCCTGAATTCCGCAGGGGCTATTTTCCCGCGTCGGGAAAGTCATATTCAAATTCAAACAGGTCAATGGTTTTCCGGAGCTGATCCTCTTCATCCGGCCCCTCCACCTCAATCTGAATTTCGGAGCCGCAGGTCAGTCCCATCATCATCAAATCCAGCATGGAGGTCAGGTCGCACTCCCCGTTCTCCGCATGAACCACCCGGATTCTTCCCGGATACGATTGTACAGATTTGATAATGTGCGTGGAGGGGCGGCAGTGGATGCCCGCCTCATTCATCACCGTGGCTTTGCCTTGTACTGTCATAGAGTTTGCAGTATGAAGTCTTTTCGACATTAGGCAACCGCGATTTTCAGGAAGCTGTCTGTAAGATGTCGGCCTGCGGTTCGTCGGATGTATGTCTATTTTCAACCCGTGTATGAGGTATTCTTCATGAAGTTTCGTAAGTTTGTTTCAATATTTGTAGCCGTTTTGGGATTCACCACCCTGCCCCTCCATGCCCAGAGCGCGGATGAAATCATCCAAAAACATTATAAAGCCATGCTGATGGATCTGGAGGGCTACCTTTCAGAGAATCCCGGGGCGGCGGATGTGTCAGAAGCGCGTTCCAAAGCGATTGAATCCGCCTATTTTGCCGGTGAGTCGGATGCGGTTCTCCGTCTCCTCAATGATCAGTTTGATACATTGCGGGCCGCCCCTTCCCCATCCGCCCAGGAATTGGCTCAGACCGGAATGATGCTGGTGCAGTTCAGTCTGGAGCAGGGGAAACCCGAACTTGCCACCAAAGTGCGCGACAGTTTTCAGGAACTCTCCGAAAGCGACGGGAATGAAATCTATGCCCAGGTGGTGGAGATGATCAGTGCACAGTTGAACAAACCCTCTGTGGGTGCAACTCCGGAGCTTTCCGGCACCACCTTGGAAGGCAAAGAAATCTCTCTTGCCGATTACAAGGGCAAAGTGGTCATGATGGATTTCTGGGCCACCTGGTGCGGTCCCTGCATTGCCGAAATGCCCAATGTGAAAGCGGTGTATGAAAAATACCATGAGCAGGGCTTCGAAATCATCGGAATTTCCCTCGACCGCTCTGTGGAACCCTTGAAGGAATACATCAAGGAAAACGGCATTCAGTGGGCGAATCTCTACGACGGAGATCAGGAAACCTCTCTGGCGGATCAGTTTTCCATCACCTCGATCCCCAGCATTTTCATTTTGGATAAAACCGGAAAAATTGCCGCGGTGAATGCCCGTGGACCGGCACTCGAGGCGGAGGTTGCCCGCCTGCTTGCGGAATGAAAAGAGCGGAAACACTGCTCGAGTTTCTCGTGCAGTCACAAAGAATCGTGATCTTCACCGGCGCAGGGATCAGTACCGGCGCCGGGATTCCGGATTACCGGGGACCTCGGGGCATTTGGAAAACCCGCCCGGAAATCAGTCTGCCTGATTTCATGGAGGATCCGGAAAAACGGGCCCAGTACTGGACCTTTAAAAGCGAGGACTGGAGTCGGTGGAAAGCCGTGGAACCTACGCCGGCGCATTTTGCCATCAGCCAGCTGCATCAGCTGGGCAAGCTGGAGGCGGTATTGACTCAGAATATTGACGGACTGCACCGCAAAGCAGGCACGCCGGAGGAAAAAGTGGTTGAATTGCACGGGCGTATGGACGGCGTCCGCTGTCTGCAATGCGGATTCGAAGATGCTGCCGAGGCCTGGTACCGGGGATGGATGGAGGAGAAAATCCTTCCGGTTTGCAAGGATTGCGGGCATTTTCTGAAACCGGCGGTCATTCAGTTTGGCGAAATGCTGCGCAGTGAGGATTTACAACGGGCCCAGGCCGCGATGCAGCAGCCGGATCTGGTGATTGCCATTGGGAGCACCCTTTCCGTGCAGCCCGCCGCTTCTTTCCCGATCATGGCCGCCCGGGCGGGGATCCCTTATCTGATCATCAATCAGGGGGAAACCGCCCATGACGGTCTGCCGCATGTGGCTCTGCGCCTGGAGGGCGACATTCAGGAGATTTTTCCTCAGGCCGTGGAAGATGCCCGGGCCATGTTTGGATAATCCCCTAATTCAGGAACCCGGACTTGCATCTTTCGAGGAATTGAATTAGATAAAAATTTCACGAAATTTCCATCCATCGAGTTTTTCTTATGAATAAAACTGCATTCATTCTTTTGTCCGTTTTGAGTATCGCACTGCTTCCGTTCCTGCGGGGACAGGATTCTGAAATGCACCCTCCCGGCATGCTGGGGGTCGCTCTGCATGACATCATGTCTGAAGAAGTTGAACAATTCCAGCTTCCGGGCGAATACGGCGCCTGGGTCAAAGGAGTGGGCGCAAACAGTCCTGCCGCCAAGGCCGGAATTCTGGTGGACGATGTGATCGTCAGCTACAACGGTCTCCGGGTGGAAAGTGCCCGGGCTCTTCAGCGCATGGTCATGGAGACTCCGGCCGAACGCACCGTGGAGCTGCGTCTGATCCGTGACGGCAAAGCCCTGCTGGTGCAGCCCACCCTCGGGGTGGGACAGCTTTCCTCTCCTTCTGCTCCGGCAGCCCGCGCTCCCCGCAGCCTGGGCGTGGGGATTGAGAGCATTGCGCCGGCAGTGGGACAGTATCTCGGCCTCGAGGAAGGTGTGGGTGTTATTGTCCGCGCCGTAAAAGAGGGCTCGCCCGCCTCGGTGGCCGGTATTCTCGAAAAAGATATTCTGGTGAAGCTGAATGACCGGAATATTGAGTCTGCCCAGCAGTTGGCGGAGCAAGTGAAATCTCTGAGCGGGTATGCCGCGGTTCTCACGCTGATTCGCGGAACGGAAACCCAGACGGTTGAGATCTACTTTTAAGGGTATCCCGCGCATTGACTGACCCGGCTCTTCTTGTCCCGCTTGGCTGGCAGCCCTTTTTCTCCACGCAATGCACGGCGGAAGAGATTGAGAACTGCTTCCCGGCCCGGGTGATTGAACATCACCGTTTTGATGCCGAGGTGGACAGCGGGGAGGAACGGCTGCTGATTCCCCTGCTCCGGAACTCGCCCAAGCTGGCGGTGGGCGACTGGGTTCTGCTCTCCGCTCAGGATAAAATTCGCCGTTTACTTGAACGAAAAAGCTGTTTTAAACGCAAAGCGGCGGGAACCAAAATTGCGCCGCAACTGATTGCGGCCAATGTTGATGTCTGTTTCATCGTCTGCTCGCTGAACTATGACTTCAATCTCAACCGGATCGAGCGCTATCTGAGTCTGGCCCATGAGGCGGGTGTGGAACCCGTGGTGGTGCTCAGCAAAGCGGATCTTTGCGGGGATCCGGAAAGCTTCCGGAAACAGGTGCAGTCCCTCGATCCAAATCTGGCCGTTGAAGCTGTAAACTGTCTGTATCCGGAAAGCACCCGGATTCTGGAGCCCTGGTGCCGGGCCGGAAACACGGTAGTGCTGATGGGGTCCTCCGGATCCGGAAAATCCACGTTGACCAATACCCTGCTCGGCGAAGAACTGCAGGATACCTGGGAGATCCGGGAGAATGATTCGAAAGGCAGGCACACCACCAGCCGGCGCACCCTGTTTCCGATGCCAAACGGGGCGCTGATTCTGGATACGCCAGGGATACGGGAACTGCAGCTGACCGATTGTGAGGAGGGGGTTCACACCACCTTCTCCGATATTGAAGAGCTGACGTATCAATGCAGATTCAGCGACTGCAGTCATGGAAATGAACCCGGCTGTGCAGTCAGGCAATCTCTGGAAAACGGACAACTGGATGCCCGGCGGTTGACCAATTATCTGAAACTGTTGCGGGAACAGGCCCAAAATACTGCCAGTCTGCACGAAAAGCGCAGTCACGAAAAATCGCTGGGGAAAATCTACCGCCGGGCGCAGGAGGAGGCCCGGCGAAAAAAATCTCATTAATCGGCTTTTTATAGAGATCTGCTCTTGTTTTATGTCTTACCTATCTTAACTGGGAAGTATGATAGGTTTTTGTCATACATATAAGACTGCGGGAACCACTTTTAACCTCATACTCCGAAGGCATTACAAGTGGAGACATTTTGACAGTCCGGGTTTTGAGCATCAGCTCTTATCCGCGAAAAACTTAAATAGGCTTCGGTTCATTTACCCCTCTTTAGAAAGCATTTGTGGGCACACTGTCCGTCCCTATTCCAATTTGCGGGAGGCGGAACCTTCCCTTCGCTTTTACACCTTTCTAAGGGATCCTGTAAACCGGTCGATCTCCCACTTCACTTGGTTTCTGCGTTGGAAGGCTCATGACGGAATATTCTTTGATGATTTCTCACAGTTGCTCAAGGACTGGGCCAAGGCAACCGTAAACAGAAACAAGCAGTGCATGCATCTCAGCGGGAAGCAAAGCTGGGAGGCCGTCAAATCAATCTCCGAAAAAGACCATTTTCTATTTTTAAGGGTGAATCGTTTCGATGAATCTCTTCTGATTTTCCGGGACTGGACCGGACAATCAGACATGGACCTCCACTATTTTCCACGGAATACAGGAGCCGACAGATATGAACGTTTACAATCCAGTTATCCGGAATATCTTAAAAAAGTCCGAGATTTCCAAGCCAGACTCAAAGAAGACCCTGTGCTGCAAAATCTGCTCCAGGAAGCGAACCGCCAGGATCAGGATCTTGTAGATTGGGTGGATGCGGAAGTCTGGCCGCGGCAAAAAGCAGCCTATTCCGGAAAACTTGATCAGGATCTGAAAGATTTCCGTCAGGAACAGCAGGAAAGAACTTCTGCCCCCCGGGAGCCCTTGTTTTCGAAATTTCACCGGAACATCGTTCTTAAACCCCTCCGTCGCCTTTTGATTCCTCCGGAGGAACCTTCCATGACGGTCAAAGAAAGCCCCTGGCTCTGAGCCGAATCCCCTTTTCGCTTTTCATCCTACTGCCCCTGCGATATGAGGGGCCTATGTCCCGCAAACTTACAGAACGTGCAGAGACCTACCTTTTGGAGGTGGTGGACGGCACCCGCAGCGGAGGCGGTGCCTCCCTGCTCCGTTTGACATTGGGGGGACTTTCCTACGTATTCACCGCTCTGGTCCAGTTCCGGCTCTGGGGCTATCGGATTGGATTGCTGAAACATCATACCCTGGGCTGCCAGGTGGTGAGTGTGGGAAATCTTACCGTGGGCGGCACGGGAAAAACGCCGGTCGTGGAGCTGCTGGCCCGTTCTCTGGCCGACAACGGACGCCGGGTGGCCATTCTCAGCCGGGGATACAAAAAGAAACGGAAGAAAAGAGGGTTTAAACGCCGGTTGATGGATTTGCTGTCGGGGAAGGTGGATGTGGAAACCTCGTTGGTGGTTTCAGACGGGGAAAGCCTCAAGGTTGAACCGGTTTTCAGTGGGGATGAACCGTATATGCTGGCAAAAAATCTTCCCGGCGTCGCGGTGATTGTAGGGAAAAACCGGGTGATGTCGGGTCAGTACGCGATCCGCAAGCTTCGCTGCGACACCTTGATTCTGGATGACGGTTTTCAGCATCTGGCTCTGAAACACCGTCTGGACATCGTCCTGGTGGACCGCACCAATCCTTTCGACAACGGCCGCACCCTGCCCCGCGGTTTATTGCGGGAACCGGTTCGGAATATCAAACGGGCCGGATTCATTTTCATCACCAAAAGCAACGGCGACGGCGCGGTGGAGTTAAGCACCCAGCTGCGGGAACTGAATCCCACGGCAGAGATTTCCGAGTGCCGGCATTGTCCGCGTTTCCTGAAGTATCTTTTCGAGGATCAGCGCGAGGATCTGCACTGGCTGCAGGGGAAAAAGGTGCTGGCGCTCTCCGGGATTGCGGTGCCGGGCGGTTTTGAGCGGGAACTGTTGAATTATGGTGCCCTGGTGGCGGAACATGTGACTTTTGCGGATCATCACCGTTACAGCATGCAGGAGATTCTTGATATCATCGAACAGGCGAAAGCATTGAATGTGGATGCCATTATCACCACCGAAAAAGATGCCGTCCGCATTCCGCATCTGGAGCGCCGGGACATGCCCATGCTGTATTTGCGGGTAGAGATCGAAATGTTCACCGGACAGGAGGAGTACCGTGACTGGATACGGCGCATCTGTCTTGAATAATCCGGATCTGCGGATGCTGATTGTGGTCCCCAATTGGCTCGGCGACGGGGTCATGGCCATGCCAGCCCTGCAGGCTCTCCGTGAGGCGGTTCACCCGGCAGCGAAACTTTTTACCGGGGCCCGTCCGGGTCAGCAGGCGCTGTGGCAAATGCAGTCCGCCGTCGACGAGGTCCTCGCCCTGCCCGCCTCCACCGGAAAACTTCCGGAACTGGTCCGGCACCTCAAGTCCTTTCAATTCAGCCATGCCGTCATCCTCCCCCATTCTTTCCGTTCCGCCCTGCTGCCCGGTCTCAGCGGCATTCCGCTGCGGCGGGGCACCGTGTTTCAATGGGGAAGAGGCCTCTGGGTGAATGATCCCGTGGATCTTTCCGATCTCGATGAGAAACATCAGCAGTGGGAAATCGCAAAACTTCTGCTTCCGACTCCGCTGCCTGAAAACCTTCCCGCACCGCAGCTGCAGCCCTCCCCGGAGGCCCGCCGTCAGGCCGCGGCGTGGCTGCAGGAGCTTCCCGTTCCGCGGCTGGCCTGTATTCCGGGTGCCGCCCGCGGACCCTCCAAGCAGTGGCCGGGAGAACGCTTTCAACAGGTGGCGGAAGCCTGGATTCAGGAAACCTGCGGCAGCGTATGCTGGCTGGGGACGGCGGCGGACATCGAACTCTGCAGCGCCCTGAATCAGCCCCTGGGCTCCTCCGGAAAATCTCTGGCCGGGCAAACCGATCTGCAGACCTTTACCGCCCTGCTGGCCGCCTGTGATCATGCGCTGGTCAACGACAGTGGCGGCATGCATCTGGCCGCCGCCGCAGGAACCCCTTTGACTGCGGTTTTCGGCAGCACCGATCCCCGTAAAACCGGACCGCTCTCCTCCGCCGCCAGGGTGATCCAGCACTGCGATCAACGGAGCCGGTCCATTGGCCGGAAAAGCCGGGAGGGTGAGGCGGCACTGGCCCGGGTCACGGTGCAAGAGGTGGTGGAAGCTGTTCTTGCCAAGCTGCCTTCCAGAACATAAGGAAACGGCATGACCCGTCCAAAAATATCCGCCTGCGTAATGACTTTCAATGAGGAGCATAACATGCGCCGCTGTCTGGAAAGTCTTTCCTTCTGTGATGAAATCGTGATTCTGGACAGTTTCAGCAAAGACCGGACGGTGGAAATCTGCAAAGAATACACCCAGCTTGTATATCAGGAGGAATGGAAAGGGTATATTACCCAGCGCAACCGTCTGCGGGAGATTGCCAATCATGACTGGGTGCTGTTTCTGGATGCGGATGAGGAGGGCTCCCCTTCCCTTCGGGATCAGATCCTCTATCATTTCCGTCTGGGACCGGGAAAATACATGGGATTCGAATTTCCGCGTCAGGTGTTTTATCTGGGAAAATGGATCCGTCATGGCGAATGGAATCCGGACATCAAGCTCCGTCTTTTCCGCAAAGACAAAGCTTACAGCGGCGGACAGGAACCACACGACATGGTCATTCTCGACGGCCCGGAGAAAACAC
>JBMTJR010000026.1:0-13817 GCA_049438565.1 Kiritimatiellia bacterium | reverse complement strand
GGAGGGAATCGCCCGGGAACTGCTCCGAAAAGGAAATCAGTTGCATCCGGGCCTGAAAAAGTGGGAGCGGAAACCAGAGAACCTGTTCCAGGGCAACAAAGGAATCCTCATCCAGCTTACCTGCACCAGGAAAGGCGTTCTTTTCTCCACCCAGTCTCCCTGCGCCCTGAGCAGCGCGGCCCCCGGCGGGAGGACCCGGATGAAAATGGACCCCCGTGCCCCCTCCCGCTCCTATCTGAAAATTGAAGAGGCTTTTGTCCGGTTGAACTGCGAGCCTGTGGAGGATCAGAGCGTGATCGATCTGGGCGCGGCTCCCGGAGGCTGGAGTTTTGCCTTTGCCAAACGGGGCTGCAATGTAACCTCCATCGACAACGGACCGCTCAAGATTGAGGATGCCTGTATCCGCCGCATCGAACACCTTCACCGCGACGGGCTGACCTTTCAGCTCGGCAAACTTCAGCCCCCGGTGGACTGGCTGGTGGGGGACATGCTGATCCCGCCCGGAAAAGCATTGGGACTATTGCGGTACTGGGTGGACGGACAGCATTGCCGCCGGGTGGTCATGAATCTGAAACTTCCCCAGACCCAGCCCCTCCCCGCCCTGAAACCGGTTCTGGAATGGATGAAAAAACACCCGCAGCTTTCCATGCGGCAGTTTTATCACGACCGCAGAGAGGTCACGGTCTTTGGTTCCGTCAGTTCGTGAAGCGTCATCACCGTGGAGCCGAGCAGGAAGCAGGCGCAAACCTGATGCGACACCGCGAGTACCATATTCATGCCGCTCACCAGAGTGAATACGCCCAGCAGAAACTGCAGCGTGACAAAAATTAGAAGCAAATTGAGAGCAAGCTTCTGACGTTCCATCAGGCGCCGGGTCATTCCGAGTCCCCAGAGCAGCACCGCGAACAGCAAAACCACCAGGCCGAGATGACGGTGGATGAACTGGATCAGAACCGGATTATACAGCGCGTTCCGAACTGCGGAACCAAAGGTTTCAGAAATTCCGTCCGTCGGAAACAGACGCCGGCCCATCAGGGGATAGGTGTTGTACACATATCCGGCCCGCAGTCCGGCGGTAAAGGCTCCGTAAACGATTTGCAGGGAAAGGACGCCGAGGAAAATACGGGCCAGATTCCGGAGATTCCTCACCGAAGCGTAGTTCTCCCGTCGATGCGTCCAGAACGGAATCAGATCCAGAATCATCCACAGCAAATAAGCAAACACAAACAGGGCCATACACAAATGCGCCGCCAGCCGGAAATGGCTGACATAAGGTTTGTCCGCAAAACCGCTCATCACCATAAACCAGCCCAGCACGCCCTGGCCTCCCCCCAGAAACAGTCCGATCCATAATCGGATCTGCCAGACCCGGGGCATTTTCACCCGGAGCAGAAAATACGCCATGGGAAGCGCGTAGGCCAGTCCGATCACCCGGCCCAGAACCCGGTGGGCATACTCCCAAAAGTAGATTTCCTGATAATCCTCCAGGGTCATTTCCCGCTCTGCGGAAAATTTGGCAAACTGGGCCCCTGCTCTTTCTTTGTAGTCATCAAAAGCCGCCTGCCAGGCTTCCCGGGTTTGCGGAGCGATCACGCCCTTCACCGGCTCCCAGCGGACCATAGAGAGACCGGATTCGGTAATCCGGGTGACGCCCCCCACTCCCACCATCAACACGATCAGCGTGCAGATCATCCACAGCCAGACGGCAACCTGACGGGCCTGAGGGAACGGGGCGTTTCGGGGAAGAGTCATAGTTCAGATGCGGTTGGGGGCTTCAATGCCAAGCAGTTTCAGTCCTGACTGCAGCGTGTCCGCCACCAGACGGATCAGCCGCATCCGGCTCTCCCGGATACCTTCGGGGGACTTCAGGAACGGAACGCTCTGATGATAGGTACTGTAGGTCTGCGCTAAATCAAACAGATAATCCGCGAGCATGTTGGGACGGAACGTGCGGGTGGCCACCAGCACCGCTTCGGGGAAACGGGACACTTTCAATCCCAAATCCCGCTCCAGAGACTCCTCCATTGGAAACGGCGCCGCCGCAGGATTTCCGGAGGGAACCTGTTCCGCATATTTGTCCAGCACCGAACGGATCCGCGCGTGGGCATATTGCAGGTAGGGCGCGGAATTCCCATCCAGCGCCATGGCTTTCTCCCAGGTGAAGGTCACCAGACTTTGCGGATTCTGACTGAGGTCCGCGTATTTGATCGCGCCGATTCCCACCGCTTTGGCCACGGCGGCTTTCTCCGCTTCCGGCATTTCCGGACTGCTCGCATTCACCATCTGCAGTGCGCGTTTCTCCGCCTCATCCAGCAGAGCCTCCAGTTTGATCACATTTCCCTGACGGGTGCTGAAGGTGGCCTCCGGCAGCCGCATCAGACCGAACCAGATATGCTGCAGATCGGTTTTCACGCCCAGCTTGCGGGCGATATGGAAAAACTGCTGGAAATGACGCTGCTGACGTTCATCCGTCACATACAGAATCGCGGAGGGGGAAAACTCCTCCACCCGGCTGAACACGGTGGCCAGGTCCGTGGTGGCATAGTTGAATCCGCCATCGCGTTTCCGCACAATGCAGACGCCCAGTTTCTCCTCCTCCAGATCCACCACCTGCGCACCTTCACTTTCTTTGAGCAGACCGGCCGCCGCCAGTCTTTCCAGAACGCCGGGCAGACGGTCGTTGTAGTAACTCTCCCCCCGCTGCAGATCAAAACGGACATTTAGTCGGTCAAAGATTTTCTGGAATTCCTGCAGACTCAACTCCACAAATTTTCTCCACAGCCGGAGATTGTCCTCGTCACCCGCCTGCAGCTTGACCAGTTCAACCCGGGCCGCCTCCAGCCAGCTTTCGTCCTCTTTGGATTTCTGATAACTGGCCACATACACCCTTTCCAGTTCCTGCACCGGCGATTCGGCCAGCGCCTGTTCATCCAAAAAATGACGGTAGCCCAGAAGGATCAGACCAAACTGCGTGCCCCAGTCGCCCAGATGGTTGTCCGCAATCACCTGAAACCCGCAGGCCCGGTGCAGACGGTCCAGCGCATTGCCGATCACTGTTGAACGGATGTGACCGATGTGCATGGGTTTGGCCACGTTGGGACTCGAATAATCCATCACCACCGTTTTCCCTTCCCCCACCCGGGGAATGCCCCGGTTGCCGTCCGATTCAAGCTGCTCCAGACGGACGGAGAGCCACTGCGAATCAAGGGTAAAGTTCACAAAACCGGGTCCGGCAATCTCCACCTGAGCCAGAGTCGGATGCGATGTCAGCCCTTCCACCACCTTCTCCGCGATGGCCCGGGGAGGCAGACGCAGAATTTTGGCGAGCTGCATACAGTCGTTGCACTGATAGTCTCCATGCCGCACATCCGCAGTCTGCAGAACCGACGCCCTGAAATTTTCCGGAAGCTGATCCGGATACGCCCCGCGAAGACAGTGCTGAACCGCATCAGCGAGCAGCTGATCTATTGTGTGAATTTTTCCCATAAAACTTTCCTTTTCAGTCTTGCATCAAAATTTTTATAGCCCAAGGGGGAAGTCTCATATTCAATATGAGCGATAAATCAATCAACAAGGACAAGCACATGAGTGCCAAAAAGAAAACCACTACTGAAAAAACGGAAACCGTGAAAGCTCCGGCCAAAAAAGCCGCAGCCAAAAAAGCCCCGGCGAAAAAAGCGCCTGCAAAAAAAGCAGCCGTGAAAAAAGCGCCGGCCAAAAAAACCGCAACCAAAAAAGCTGCCCCCAAAACCACCAGTCTCTCTGCGGAGGAACGGTATCAGCGGGTACAGTTCGAAGCCTATCTGATGGCGGAGAAAAACGGATTCAAAGGCGATTCCTCCGCTTATTGGATCGAAGCCGAAAAGATTGTGGACAAGCAGTTCGCCTAATCCGCATTCAGCTTAGACTGAAGCCGCACCGGACATTCTCCGGTGCGGTTTTTTTTTAGGTTCATCGTCAAATCGCGGGATGAATACCGAGGGTTAAAGAGTTTTGCGCCTTTTGTGGAGTGCGGCTGCTTGCTGCCGCTTTTAAGAAGGAAGCTTGCTTCCGTTATAACGTGATTCGAAATGCAAAAGGCATATTCCCTCTTGCAGCAAGCTGCTTCGCCCCCAAAGCGGCAGCTCCCTGGCCGTGGCTCGCGCCACGCGCGGGCAGGCGCAAGCTCGCGACCGCACTCCATAACTGTTGATGCACCCAATCACATGGGTCCCCTGGCCGTCGCGAGCGACAGCTCGGGCAGGCGCGTCGTCCCTGAAGTCCGCGGTTGTGAAAAACTCCACTTCCCGCTCCACGCTCTTTGACGAAGAACCTTTTTTTATGTCCCCGTCCCCTGAAAATCCTCCGTCCGTCTCCCGGATTTATTCCGCATCCGGCAGTTTGCGGTAGAGCGTCGCCAGACTGACTTTCAGAGAACTGGCGGCCGCTTCTTTGTCACCATGATGATCCTGAATCGTCTCCATGATAAACTGCTTTTCCATTTCCCGCAGAAAGCCCTTCAGGGACCGTCCCCGGAAATTCTGAGTGGAGGACGCGCCACCGGCGGCAGGACCGGTCTTCATGCGGGAACCGTTGACCACCCGGGCCGGGAGATCCTCCGCACGCAGGACTCCGTTCTGCGCAAAGGTGCAGCCATGCCGGATTGCATTTTCAAGCTCGCGCACATTTCCGGGCCACTGATAGGACTCAAGCAGAATCTGGACATCGGAGGAGAGTTCCGGCATCGGCACCCCCGCTTTCGCTGAAATCGATTTCATGAAAAAATGCGCCAGCGGAATCACATCCTCCACCCGGTTCCGCAGCGGCGAGATCACCAAGGGAATCACACTCAGCCGGTAATAGAGATCCTCCCGGAAAGTTCCCTCCGCAATTTTCTGTTCCAGGTCATCGTTGGTGGCCGCGATCACTCTGGGGTCCACTTTGATTTCCCGGGTTCCTCCCACCCGGCGGATTTCTTTTTCCTGCAACACGCGCAACAGTTTGCTCTGCAGACTCAGCGGCATGGATCCAATCTCATCCAGAAAAATCGTACCTCCGCTGGCCACCTCAAACAACCCCTCTTTCTCTGTGGCCGCCCCGGTAAACGCGCCCTTCAGATGGCCGAAAAGTTCGGATTCCAGCAAAGGTTCCGGCAATGCCGCACAGTTGATCGGAACAAAATTCTGCTGCTTGCGAATGCTGTTGTTGTGAATGGCTTTGGCAATCACCTCTTTGCCCACCCCGCTTTCCCCGCCAATCAGCACGGTCTGATCCGTGGGGGCCACCCGTTCAATCATGGTGCAGATCTTCCGCATATCCGCACTCTCCGCAATGATGTCGGAAAGCCCATGCCGGAAATCAAGCTGCGCTTTCAGCTGCTGGTTTTCGTACAGTGCCCGGCGGTATTCCAAAGCCCGCTGTACCGTAATCAGCAGTTCGTCCACTTTAAAAGGTTTGGTCACATAATCAAAGGCCCCTTCTTTCATGGCCTGAACCGCCGTTTCGACTGACCCATAGGCCGTCACCACCATCACACTCATCGTGGGATGCAGGGATTTTGCCAGTTTGAGCAGCTCCAGACCGTCCACCGGTTCCATCCGGATGTCGGTCAGCATCAAATCGAATTTCTCAGAATTTAAATATTCAACCGCTTTTTTTCCGCCCAGCGAGGGCTGAATATCAAATCCCTGCCCTTTCAGAAGATTGGAAAGGACCGAAAGAACACTGGGTTCATCATCAACAATTAAAATTCGTGCCATAGGCTTGTGGGTTCAGGTTTCGGAATGCATCCGGGAATACTGAAGAAATGGAATATTTTCTCATTTTATCAACTTCAAAAAGAGGAGAATCCTCTTTAATGTTCCGGGCAGGAAACTTAAAGGAAAAGTATGATCAAATGTATCGGCGTGCTGCTGTCAGGATTGTTTTTCAGCGGTTGCGCCCTTTTCTCAACTCCGGAACCCTCTGCTCCCGACCGCCCTCCGGCCGCCGGAATCATCCGTCAGGTCAATCGGGCGGAATATTATTTTGTGTTTGAAAGCGGAAAACCGTTTCCTCCCGGAGCGGAGCTTCGGATCCTGCGGAACGGTCAGGAAATGGGCCGGGGACGCGCCAGGGAGATCCGGCAGAAAAAATTTCAGGCCGCAGATATACTTGAAGGCGCCCCGCAGACGGGAGATCTGTGCGAAATCAGACCCTCCCCGCTCCAGGATTTATTCGAGCCGCAAGCGGGCGATCAAAGCCAAAGCCGCCGTCTCCGCCCTTAAGATCCTTTCACCCAGCTGAACGGACTGCACACCCGCCTCCTCCAGCCGCCGGGTTTCCGCCGGACTGAAATCTCCCTCCGGACCAATCCACACGGCGAGGGCGGACGGAAGCTTTCCGGGCAGCCGTTCTCCCAGTGCCGGAGGATTTCCCTCCAGCCCCCCCCTATACTGAAGAATTCCCGGAGGCAGCGCCTGCAATGCATCCTCCACCCCGCGGAACAGACGGATTTCCGGCAGCCAGGGATTGGCCGACTGTTTGCAGGCTTCCGTCATACACTCCCGCCAGCGCTGCTGTTTGCGGTGTTCTTTTTCCGACTTCACTTCGGACACAGCCCGTTCAGTCTGAACCCGGAAAATCCGGTTCACTCCCAGCTCTACCGCGTGTTTCAAAACCTCATCCCAGGCGGACTGTTTTAACGCGCCGATACAGAGCGTAAGATCGGGGGCAGCGGGAGGCACCGAGAAAATTTCATCAACCTCCACGAACACCAGCTCCCGGCCTTCGGTCTCCAGCAGACCCAGGCCCACCGAACCCTGTCCGTTGAGTACAGTCACCCTGTCCCCGGCGGAGACTCTGCGGACCCGCAGCAGATGGCGGGCCTCGTCCCGGCTGAGAGAAACCCGTCCCGGTACCAGTTCCGGCAGATCCGCGAAACAGCGGGGCAGAGTCCTCCAGGCTTTCATCCGCTCAGCTTGAAGCCGCCCGGAGCTTTTCAAGCTCTTCCCGGCGACGGGCAAACTCCTCCGACTCTTTGCTGAATTTCCCCTGCTCGGGATACTGCGTTTCTCCAAGCTGACTCTGCAGCTCCTGAACCAGCTTTTTCGATTTCCATGACAAATGGGTGGGCACATCCACCTTCACCCGGATATGAATGTCTCCGTGACCGTAGCCCCGGGGATCTTTCACGCCTTTGTTTTTCAGACGCAGCATGCGCCCGCTCTGGGTTCCTGCCGGAATTTTGATTTTGGAGGTTCCCTCCAAAGTCGGAACCAGCACTTCGCCGCCCAGCAGCGCGGTTTCAAGGGAAACCGGCAGTTCCAGAACCAGATCCATGTCATGACGCTCAAAAATCGCGTGCGGCTTGACATGCATGATCACATACAAATCTCCCGGAGCCCCTCCCATGAGACCGCCCTCTCCTTTTCCTTTCACCCGCAGCCGGGAACCGGTTTCCACTCCCGGTGGAATGCGCACCGTGATCGAGCGCTTCCCTTTGATCTGCCCGGACCCTTTGCATTTGGAACAGGGATTCGTGATGGTCTGTCCCGTGCCTCCGCAGGTCGGACAGGTCTGGCGCATGTGGAAAAGTCCATTGGAGGTTAGCACCTGTCCCTGACCTTTGCAGGTGCTGCAGGTGCTTTTTTTCGATCCGGGAGCGGCCCCCTGGCCGTTGCAGCTGTCGCATTCCACATTCACGGAATAAGAGAGATCCCGTTTGGATCCGAAAATCGCCTCCTCGAAGTCAATCTCCAGATCAAAGCGGAGGTCCGAACCGCGGTTGCTGCTTTCGCGTCCGCCACCCCCGCCGAAAAAGTTTTCAAAGATGGAGCCTCCGCCCCCGCCGCCACCAAAGGCACCCATGAAAGTGCGCAGGGCCTCCTCCAGATCCACCCCGCCAAAACCGCCCGCCCCGGCTCCGCCGCGGCCGGGTCCAAATGCGGCATGTCCGAACTGGTCGTACTTGTGACGTTTGTCCTCATCACTGAGAACTTCATAGGCCTCGGTCGCCACCTTGAATTGCTCCTCCGCTGCCGTGTCCCCCGGATTTTTGTCGGGATGATATTTAACCGCCAGCTTCCGGTAGGCTTTCTTGATTTCGTCTTTGGTCGCGGCGCGGGAAACGCCCAGCACTTTGTAATAATCCTCTTTTTCCGACATCAGGCCTCTCCCTCCGTTTCAACCGTTTCCTCGGCCGGAGCACCGGCAGACACCACCACCTGCACCGGACGGAGCAGATGGTTGCCGAGTTTGTAACCTTTGCGGGTCACTGCCACAATCTCCCCTTCTTTCACTTCCGGGCTGGGCAGATGCGTGATCGCCTCATGCAGATTCGGGTCAAAAGATCCTCCCTCCACTTTGACTTCATTCAGGCCGTAGGTGCTCAGGGTGTTGGTAAGCTGCCCCCGCACCAGCTCAAATCCCTTCAGCGTATCCTCGGTGAATTCCTTGCCCTTGGAGTTGTCGATCCCCAGATCAAAATGATCCAGCACGGTCAGCAAATCTGAACAAAGATTCTCCAGACAACGTTGCGTCCACTCCTCTTTTTCTTTGCGGGTCCGCTTCCGGAAGTTGTCGAAGTCTGCGCGAAGACGGAGATACTGATTCTTGAAATCCTCCTGCTCAGGGGCGGGAGCATCCGCGGTTTCAACCGTGGCCTCCTCCGGACGCTCGGTCTCACTTTCTTCGGAAACTTCCCCGGCCGCCTGCTCCAGTTCCGGATTTTCTTCGGACGGGATTTTCAGCTCTTCTTCCTGTTGTTGTTTTTTACTCATACTTTAAATCTCCTGCTTGAAATTAGTTGGAAACATATGGATTCCAAAGGCTGAGGAAGATAACCACAAGTTGCCCGGATGGCAAGCGGGATTCGGCCGGGACTTTCACCTTGAACCGGGGGCATGCTGCCCCGGTTTTCTAAAACTGGACCGGGGGCATGCTGCCCCGGTCTTCCGCCGCAGGGATCAGTCTCCGCTCTTCGAGCTACGCTCTGACAAGTGCGGCACCTCCAGCTGGACGCGGGGCGTCCCCGCCCCGGTCTTCTGCCTACAAAGGATCCTCAGAAAGAAGCTGATCCAGATAGTCTGTCACATCCACCCAGTCCGGCTCCTCAAAGTTTTCCGCCGGACGGGAAACCCGGTTGAGTTTTTTCCGTTTGATCCAGAACTCCGCCCGGCCCTCCACCAGGGCAATGCTCTTGGCATGACGGACAATCCGGTCCAGTCCGTCCGTGTACTCCGCCAGCAGCACCCCCACCATGGGAGACAGCTTTCCCGGCGCATGGGAGAGCCGGTCATTAAAATCCGAGCGGAATTCCAGACTCAACTTCACGTAGGCATCCCGGGCATCCAGAATTTCTTTGGCAGTGGCCTGAAACCTTTTCTGCGCGGGGTCCAGAGAGCGGATCGTCAGCCGGAGCACCTTCAGCGCGGCACCGTAAAGCTGAAACCACTGCGCCAGCGTTTCTTCATCAAACAGGATCTGTTTTTTGCGCAGACGGCTTACCGTGATCTCGCGGAAGCGGTCGATATGATCCCCCATTCGCTCCAGATAGGACATACAGCGGTTGAGATGCTGCAGCATCAGCCGCTGACGCTTGGACAGCTTCTGACCCGCAATCAGCCCCACATACTGCTGCATCGAGCGTTTGATTTCATTCACCGCCGCCTCATTGTTCACAATTCCCAGAATCCATTTTCGGTTCAGCGATTTCAACAGTTTGGCGTGCAGAACCATGCTGCGTTCACAGAGAATGGCCGTCCGCTGCAGTTCCTGAATACAGGCCTGCAATGCCTGTTCGGGACGGTTTATCAGAGATTCATCCAGGAAGCTGGGAACAGGAAGTTCTCCTTTTGCGGGGATCATCCAGCTCACCATGGTCGCAAGCAGACCGGTGAAGGGCAGAAGCAGGGTCGCGCTGACCAGCATGCGGATCACATTCGCGTTCGCGGCCTGATGCACCAGATCACCCGGAAGCCGCGGAACCCATTCATAAATCAGCGGGGCGAGAAGCAGACTGATGGCCACGCTGGTGATATTGAAGAGCAAATGACTCACCGCAGCCCGCCGGGCCTGAATATTTGCTCCGATGCTTCCCAGAAGCGCAGTGACACAGGTTCCGATTCCCGCACCGATCACAATGGGGAAAGCTCCGGGAAGCTGCGTAATCGCTCCGGCATGAATGAGCGCAAAACACATCCCGATGGTTGCCCCGCTGCTCTGAATCACGGCTGTAATTCCGGCAGCGGTCAGCACCCCCAACAGAGCCCCCTGCCAGCGGGTGCCGTCCACCATCGCCAGATAGGGCGCCAGGGTATCGCGATACGGCGCAATCGCCCCGCTCATGGTGCTGAGTCCCAGAAACAGCAGTCCAAATCCCAGCAGTGTCCCCCCGCCCGCTTTGGCCCGCGGTCCCGGAAGCACCATTTGTCCCAGAACTCCCAGACTCACCGCCATCAGACTGTATTCGCTGATCTTGAATGTGATCAGTTGCATGGAAAGACTGGTTCCCACATTTGCTCCCAGAATTACCGGGACCGCCTGCGGAAGGTTGATCAGTCCCGCATTGACAAATCCGACAATCATCACAGTCGCGGCACTGCTCTGCACCAGAAATCCAAGGCCGCTGCCGAGCGTGATTCCTACCACACGGTTACGGGTGGAGCGTTGAATCAGCCTGCGCATTCCCTTCCCCGCCATGCCGTTCAGCCCCGCGGAGAGCGTCTGCATGCCAAAAAGAAACAGACCCAGTCCGCCCAACAGCGCAAACACATCAAAAAACAAAGATGGGGAGGACTGAAGATCAGAAGTCATTCGAAGATCCTAGCTCCAACCGCCATGGAATTGCCAGAAAATTCGAAAAAACGCGACCTCAGACTTCGCCACTGAAATTGTCCGCGAATAAGGGATCACCCTAAATTTTTTGAAACCTCTGGGGATTCAGCGGTACTTCTTTTTCATTCACGAATTATTTAATTCCTCTGCCAAGAAATTCAGCTGCAACGCAGCGACTCCATACAAGCCCAGGGTGCAACCCCGGGTTCCTGATCCGGACGAAGGATGAGCACTGAAGGTGCGGCCCCATATCCCCAAAACCTTGGAGAATATGGAGCCACCCTTTCAGGGTTTTCCATATCAAAGAATCGTTTTCCATGGGTTGCACCCATGGCTGGGATGGGGACACTGCGTTGCAGTTCATTTCTGACCAAACAGCGATTAAAAATGGCAGTACGCATCAGGCGATTCGCGAGGAAGAAGCGAGGATGAGCGGTCTAAACAAAATCGTCTGTGAGGAATAAAAGTCAGCCCGGATCCATTTCAAAACGGATTTGCTTCACCGCACTTTTGCCGAATTTCGTCTGCAGTTTTTGCAGCAGCGGCGCGGTGGCGTATCGTTTGAGCTCATTCAGCCAGACATGATGATCGACATACACCACCAGCAGCCCCTTCTCCCAGCGTCCGGGCCGGGAATGTTCCGCATTGCTTTTTCCCGCCAGAGACTCCCAGGCTTTGGATATTTCCGCCAGACGGTTCTCCGCCTCCAGGCCCATCGACTTCATGATCCCTGGGATCAGATCCCCGGCCGTGCAAATCCGGTCGGGCGGAATATAGCGGTACTCCGGACCAAAACGCTCCCGCTGCAGCGCAATCCATCCGGGATCAGGTCCGCGCTTCCTGGGCATTCGGCCTCCACTCTCAGCTGTACTGGGATTTGATGATGTCGGCCAGAAATTCTCCCAGAGGATTCCGCACCCGGGCCGCATGCCAGTAAATGGAAATGGTCCGTTTCGGAATTTTGCCGGAGAAATTTTTAATCACACAGGGGCCCTGCGGACAGTTTTTCACAAACATTTCCGGAACCAGACTCAGTCCCATTCCCAGGGCAACCAGATTGTAAAGCGTGGTGAGCTGACTGGTAGTGCAACTGACATTGCGGGAGATATTTTCTGAATTGCAGAAGGCATCAATCTGCGCACTCAGACAGTGCATCGGCTGCAGCACAATCGCGTCCTCCCCGTCCAGCATACTCAGTTTCAAATCCCCGCTGGCGGCCAGGGGATGATTCTCGGGAAGAATGGCATAAAGTTCCTCGCTGAAAAGCTTCTCGGCTTTCAGATGCGGCTCCTCGACCGGGGGACTCATAATGGCACAGTCAATCTCCGCCCGCACCAGCATCTGAATCAGATTTTCCGTGGTATCCTCGCAAATGTGCAATTCCGAATCCGGATAGCGTTTGCGCAGCTCATTCAGTGGACGGGGCAGCAGAAAAGGGGCAATGGTCGGAATCGCGCCAATCGTGAGACTTCCTTTCCCCTCTCCCACATCCTGCTTCACCGCGTTGGAGGCGGAGTTGACTTCGGCCAGAATTCTCTGCGCCCGGGGCAGGAGAATCCGTCCGGAGGGGGTCATCTGCACCCGGCGGCCCAGCCGGTCGAACAGACGCTGTCCCATCTCATCCTCCAGTTTCAGAATCTGCTGACTCAAAGAAGGTTGCGTAATTCCGCAACGTTCTGCACCCCGACTGAAAGATCCGGTTTCGGCCACTGCGACAAAATAACGTAGTTGATGAAGTTCCATAGTTCCTGACTATATACTTCAGAAGGGACCTTGACGCAAGCCAAGCGACCGATTATTTATTCCCTCATGAAAAACTGGGAATTTCATGTCTGAAGTGGATCTGGTGGCCTTGGCTTCCGGTTATTGGTATTCATTTGCCATCGGGGCGGCGCTGGACCTCGGTCTTTTTTCAGAACTGGCCCGGCAGGAACAGGATGCAGAGACCCTCGCCCGCAACCTAAACTGCAGCGCCGATCACCTTGCCGCCCTGCTCAACAGCCTCTGCGGAATGGGGCTGCTCCGGAAAACTGCGGAGAAATTTTCCCTGCACCCCGACCAGCAGGCCTTTCTGGACCCCGAATCCCCGGACTCCATGCTGGGGGCCTTCGCTTTCAACCGGGATCTGGCAGGATTGTGGATGCACCTGCCCGACTGTATCCGTCAGGGAAAACCCGTCGTGCCGGACAATCCGCATCTGGGGGCCGATCCCGAGCGCACCCTCCGCTTTGTCCAGGGAATGCACAGCCGGGCCGGACTGATGGCCCGCAACCTTCTCCCGGCCCTGACACCGCCGGCTCAGTCCAGGATTCTGGATGTGGGGGGCGGACCGGGAACCTTCAGCCTGAAACTTGCGGAACGGGATCCCAGCCTGCAGATCACGGTTCTGGATCTGCCGCCGATCGTGGAGGCCGCAGCCCGGATTCATGAGGGAAATCCGGTCCTGGGTTCCATCACCTTTCAGGGAGGCGACTATCACAGCTGCAATTTTCCCCAAGACCAGGACCTCATTTTATACTGCGGAGCCCTGCATCAGGAGCCGGAGGCCGGTCTGGATGCGCTGTTTGCCAAAATGGCCGCGGCCCTGCGGCCCGGCGGAGAGCTGGCGGTGGTGGATCTGATGCTGGATCCGGAACGCAGTACCCCGGTCTACTCCGCACTCTTCGAGCTTAATATGATGCTGATGCGGCCGGCCTCCAAAGTACACAGCTCGGAAAGTCTCATGCACCGGCTTCATCAGGCCGGCTTCCAGCATCTCGAAGTCCAGGATATCCCTCATACCCCCTACCGCATGGTGCGGGGACATACTTCGGAAGCTGGAGCCCATGATTGAAAACGGAGAGTTTGACCGGCTGCTCCGGTCTGCAAAGGCCTAAAATGAAAAGCACCCCCTCGATCAATTTACCGACGATCCTTCCGGTTTGGCCGGAAAACAGAAAACCCTTTGCGTCCCCGGAGGACGGAGAACTTCCGCGTCTCACCCTTTATCTTCCCAGTGAGGAATTCCGGACCGGGCAGAGCGT
>JBMTJR010000025.1:0-13914 GCA_049438565.1 Kiritimatiellia bacterium | reverse complement strand
GCAGGATAATGTTGTCCGGAGGCGGACTCATCGACGCCGCATAGCTGAATGCCTGATATAGACTCGTTCCGCCAGTGGGAACGGTATCCGCAATTGCCTCCACCGCATTTTTTCTGATTTCCGGGTCCGCAGCGGACCACCAATCCGTATCGGGAAGCAGCGAAGAGGCATTTTGATTATATATCCCCACCTGAAACTTGCCCTCCGTGGGCAATTGAGAAAGAATCCACTCCAGGGTCCTCCGGGTCTGCACCCACTTTGGCGCCGACCGCTGCTCCTCCACGGGAAGATTTCGTATGCGCAGGACATCCACGACTTTTTCTCCCAACATACTCGCGGATGTATCGACCAGAATCAGAGTACGTTCCCCTTTCAGCTGCAGTCCTGTCAGATATTGTCTTTTTCCATCTCCGGTGAAGGCGAGCAATGATTCACCAGGGTCCTCCGATGCCGCCCCGGCCTTGAGTCTTTTGATTCCCTCCTCCAAACTCAATAAATCTGTTTTCAGCTGATTGATGTGCTCCTTGGTGGCCAGTGTGGATTGATTCTGCCGGGCCAGCTCCTCTTTGGATTCCTCGATCAGCCGGATCAACTCCCGGCTCAGCCCCTGCGTCTCGGCCATTTCCTCCACCACCTCTTCTAGCGCATTGCGGGCCAGCACCTTTTCTTTCTCCAGTCTGAGAATTTCCACCTCCACTTTGTTCACCTCTCCCCGCAGATCCCGGGTGAGTTCGTCGCGGTTGCGGGCGGCATTGGCGTTCACCAGCACAAACAACAAAATGACGGCCCCGAACCCGCAACTGATGCTGTCGAGAAACGAAAGGCTGAAAACCGTGATGGACCTTCGCCGCACCATGTCCCTTTTATTCCCCCGGAACGTGAATCGCGATTACGTCCCGCCCATCGGTTAAACGGTAGGAATGCCCCGGCCGAAAATCTCCGGCATCACCCGTGATTTTCTCCGCCACACCTTCAAACAACCAGTGGGTGGCCGGAAGATCCTCAGAAGAATCTCCGGCACCAACCGCCAGAACTTCCTTCCAACGGGCTCCGACCGCTGAAAAATCCCCCAGGCGAGCTTCCTCCACCAGACATTCATTGCACTCCTGAAATTTTTCCGGCCAGTCCATGACATGCCCCAGCATCTGCGGATAACTGGACATCCCTTGGGTTCCCGGATCTATTTTATGCAGTTCCCTGAAATGCAGCGTCGTGTCCGAAAAATTCAGCCGGATTCCCTCCGTTTCATAAATCCAGTCCGATTTTCCCTGATGCCACTGCCACCAGCTCTGGAAAAGTTTCTGTTCTGTATTTCCTGAATGAAGCGGATCCAGCCGGTGCTCCTCCAGGGCTCCCTTGGCCGCCGCTCTGGATTCACGCCTGAAAAAATCAAGCACCCCGCCCTCCGGAACCGGATGAATCTTTTTCAACTGCCATCCTTTGGTATCCCGGCAAAGATCGACCCGGAAAAGCTGATTCCACTGCCATTCCCAGGCCTCCCATTGAGAAAAATCAGTTCCCAAATAACGGTTCGCCCCCAGAATCCGGGGCATCAACACCCTGACATCCATCCCGCAGGCATTGGCCACCCCTAAAAATACCTGCAGCTGGGATTTGCTCCAATGCACCGGAGTGAACACGGTCCATTGACCGTGGGCAAGATCTCGGCAGACAGTCTGGATCTGTGCCAGTGCCAAATCCGCGCAATGCCGGATACCCCCGGGAAGCCGGACCGGTTCAAGGCTCAAACGCTCCCAGACATCAAAGCGCACCGATTGAGGGTCTTCACGGCAGACCGCAAAAGCATCCTCCCCGTGGATCCATTTTCCTTTGTGAAATGCCGAAATCCCGGGCTGGCAGGAGGCTCCCGTTTCCCCGAGATTCAGCATGTTCAAATCCAGAAATCTCATGCCGCCCCGTCCCGGGTTACGTGCAGTTGATTAATCAGTTTCCTTTCTGCATCATCCTGAACATCCAGCACATACCTTTCCTGCTGAAGTTGCAGCTGGTGAACCGCAAACATCAGAAAGATACTCAGCACCAGCGCAATCAGCGTGGAATTGAATGCGGTCCCCAGATTTTCGGTAACCGGTCCGATGTCCCCCTCCACCGCGGCCTGCGCCTGGGAAAGGGCCAGCCCAATCCCACGCACGGTGCCAATAAATCCAATACTCGGGATTGCCCCCGCGATATAGCGGCCCATACTCAGTTCCGATTCCTGTCTTTCCCCTTCGGCCGCACAAAGCTGATTCACAGTTTCCGAGACATCCTGAATGTTCCGGGTGGATTCAAACCGGTGCAGGGCCGCCAGCAGCGCACGGGGTAAAAGCGCCCGTCCCTGTTCCGGGGGAAGAGCCTGAAGGCGTCGGGTCAACTCCCGTGCATCCTCCGGCAGAATCCGCCGGCCCTCCGGCACCTGAACAAAATTCTGCTCCATCAACGAAATATGGGATTTCAACTGCCTTGCTTTGTAGCCCATGATTGACAGCGCCCAGCAGAACAGAATGATACAGGCCTCCTGCTCGTAATCTTTCAGAATCATTACCAGGGGCGGGGTTGCGGCAACCACATTTTCTTCAGCCGTTAGTTCCGCCTGTACCCGGGACCAGGCCTCCGCCCGCGGACGGATGATCCAGGCGAATACCGCGTGAATCAGGAGAATGATCACCGCAAGGGCAATCAGTTGAAACTGAAATTCTTTCTGTCCGGCCTGGGATCTCATACGCTATGCCTTGTTAATCGGTGAAACCATTCACGGGTCTGATCAATGCTCTGCTGAACATGAAACACGTTCTCAATCCGCCGGCGTCCGGCCTCCCCCATTTCGCGGGCCCGTTGCGGATGCTGAAAAAGTCTCAGGATTCTGTCTGCAATCGCGTCGGGGTTTCCAGGTTCCACCACAAAACCGGTTTCTGCGTCGACCACCAGTTCGGCACTGCCGCCGGTGTTCGTCACTATCGCCGGAACCCCATAGGCCATGGATTCGATCACACTCTTCGGAAGCCCTTCCCGCTTCAGGGCCGGCAGCACCGTACAGTGACAGGCCGCCGTCAGTGCCGGGGCATCCGTGCGGAAGCCCAGCACATGAATCCGTCCGCCCGCCCGACTGGCGGCAATCTGACGCTGTAACTCCGGGGCATCCATTCCTTTTCCGATCAGCAACAGATGAATCGGCAAACCGGGCGGCAGACGGTCCATCGCCTCCAGCAAAACCGGGATCCCTTTCCGCGGACGGTTATTGGCGGTGCATCCCACCACGAAGGCGTCAGCAGGGAGCTGCAGGAAACTCAGATCTGCCGGAGTTTCCTGATACCAGGAAAGATCATGCCCCTTGTAAATCGTAACCGCCTTTTGCGGACGATGCAGATGATTGCGCAGATCGTCTCTCACGGCGTGGGACACACAGCTGATACCGTCCAGCCGCGGATGCAGAATCGTAAGATAACAACTGGGGTCATACCAATAGATATTTCCGGTCTGACCGCGGTAGGCCACCAGTTTCACCGGAAGCCCAAGCGCCGCAAACACCGCATTCCCGATAGCCTTGTTGTTAAAAAGATATGCGACATCCACCGGATTCTCTTTCAGCCACCCCCGCAAAAATTTCACATCTTTTGCCCCGAGCCGCTTGCAGGGTTCGTAATCAACCATGGTGATGCCTTCTTTCACCCAGCGGTCCCAATACACATTTTCCCGCCCGGTCATAATCGTGACCGGGTCCCCTCCCCGATGCAGTCCAATAAAGATCTCCGCCTCGGGCCGGATACTGTTCAGCGGTTCCCCGGAAGAGGTCATGATCAGAATTTTCACTCTGCCTCCTGCAAATACTGCATTAAAAAACGACTGACCGTTTTGCCGCCCTCATCCGGGATCAGACGCTGCCGCACTTCAGCCAGACCGGCCAGCATTTTTTGTCTTTCAGGCGTGTCTGTCATCAATGGAAGCAGTGCCTCCGACATTTCGTCCGGCCGGGCCTCGTCCTGAATAAACTCCGGACAAACTTCACGCTCCGCAACCAGATTCACCATGCCAATAAAGGGTACTTTGATCACCCTTCTGCCAATCTCATAGGTCAGCCAGGAAGTTTTATACACAATAAGCATGGGGGTCCCCAACAGCGCGGTTTCCAGCGTGGCGGTTCCGGAGGTTACCAGCGCGGCGTCGGCTCCTTTGACCAGCTCCCGCATTTTACCGGAAACCACCTCCACCGCCGGCAAGTCCGGCCTAGATAGACAAAGCTCCCGGATCCGCTTCCCGCAAAGGGCGTCCGCCGCCGGAACCCGGATCTGAAGATCTGGAATCATTTTAACGATCCTGGCCGCAGCCTCCAGCATGGGAAGGAAAATACGGTCGATTTCCTGAAGCCGGCTGCCCGGGACCAAAGCCAGTTTTACCGCAGCCGTCCAGCCGGGATCCGCGGTAACCCCGGCGGTCTCCTCCACCATGGGATGCCCGGCATAAAACACCTGCAAATCCACATCGGAAAATACCGCAGGCTCAAAAGGAAAAATACAGACCACCGCATCAAGGGTCTCCGCCATTTTCGGGATGCGTTTTTGTTTCCAGGCCCAAACCTGCGGACAGACATACTGAATCACCGGAATCCCCCAGCCTTTCACGGCGTCGGCAAGCCGCAGGTTGAAGCCGGGATAATCCACCAGCAGAATTAAATCCGGTTTCCGCCGCTGAATTTCTTTCCGCAGATCCTCAAAACATCTTTTAAAATATCCGTAGCGTTTGAGCACTTCCCAAAAGCCCATCACGGAGAGGTCACGGATGTGTTCGAGAATTTCCATCCCCTCCTCCGCCAGATGATCTCCGCCGTATCCCCAGGCCTGCAAATCAGGCAACTCCTCCCTCAAGGACCGCAGAACCCGCGCGGCATGGGCATCACCCGAAAGCTCTCCCGCCACAATCAGAATTCCCGGACCCGACTTCATTCCGAAGGCTCCAGCACCACCAGCGAGATCCCCGCCGCATTGGCGGCTTCGAGTACGGATTCTTTTTCCAGCAGAATCACTTTCCCCGCTTCCACCGCCAGACAGCTGCACCTGGCTTTTTTCAGCTTCTTCAAAGTGGTCATGCCGATCACCGGAATATCCCAGCGCATGTCATGTCTGGGCTGAGCCATTTTCACAATCACACAGCCCTCACCTCCCACTTTCCCCGCCCTTAAAATCATTTGATCCGTACCCTCAAAGCCCTCCACCGCGATCACGGTTCCCTGCTTGATGGCCACCGACTGACCGGCCTGCAGTTTCGCGCAGGATTTGGCCAGCTCTGTACCCTGCGCGATATCCTGCTGCTCCTGAGGCGTGGGAGCCCGGCGGGTCAGAATCCCCGCCTGCACCAGATTCAGATCCATAAACTGGTGGGCCGGCAGCAGCTCAACCCCCAGAGTCTGCAGCTCCCGGCCAATGGCCCCGAAAATCGTATCCGCATTTTTCCGGGGAAGCGACTTCAGCAATTCCCGCATCGCCTTGTCCAGACGCGCATGAAACAAATTGGAGGGAGTGATTTGACCTGCCATCACCGCGCAGGGAATCCCGAAATCCACAAAGGCCTGACGGAAATTCTCCAGTTCCCCCACAAACATCCAGCGGACCTCATCCACCACCTGGGTAATTTCTTTGCGGGTTTCTCCCCGGAAGGCCACGGCGGTGATTTTCTTCACCCCCTGTGCACGTGCGGAACGGGCGAGTTCGACGGGATAAGCCCCCTTCCCCGCAATAATGGTCAGCGCTTCAGTCATAACCGGGTTTCTGCCACAGAAAAACATCTCCGCCAAGTTTTATTGGCGGAGATGCGCGAAAGGAGTCTCCCCCTCCCGGGATCAGGAAAGGGCCTGATCAATGTCTTCCAGAATATCCTCAATCGATTCAATGCCCACAGACAGTCGAACCATTTCCGGCGGGATGCCGGCGGCACTCTGCTGTTCCGGGGTCAATTGGGAATGCGTGGTGCTTGCGGGATGAATGGCCAGACTCTTTGCATCGCCCACATTGGCGAGGTGGGAGAGGAGTTTGGCGCTTTCCACGAATTTCTGCCCAGCGGCCGCTCCGCCCTGGGTGCCGAACACCACCACCGAACCGCCTTTGCCGCCGAGATAGCGGTCTGCCATCGCTTTTGAGGGATCGCTGTCCAGCCCGGGGTACCGGACCCATGCCACTTTGGGATGATCTTTGAGAAACTCAGCCACTTTGAGCGCGTTTTCGCAGTGACGCTCCATCCGCAGCGGCAGGGTCTCGATTCCCTGCAGAAACATCCAGGCGTTGTCCGGAGAAATACAGGCCCCCAGATTTCGCAGCGGAATCACCCGCATCCGGATCGCGTAGGCCACCGGCGCAAGCATGTCCGGCAAATCATAAGCCCAGCGCACACCGGCATAGCTGGCTTCCGGCTCCGTCATCAGCGGAAATTTATCGCTTTTCCAGTCAAACTTTCCGGAGTCGACAACCACGCCTCCAATGCCGGCATTGTGTCCGCCCAGCCATTTGGTCAGGGAGTGAACCACAATGTCCGCCCCGTGTTCGATGGGACGCTGAAGATAGGGCGTGGTGAAGGTGCTGTCCACAATCAGCGGCAGTCCGTGACTGTGGGCCACATCGGCGATGGCGGCGATATCCGAAACCTCCAGACCGGGATTGGTCACGGTTTCGCAGAACAGCAGTTTGGTTTTGGGGGTGATGGCCGCAGCGAAAGCCTCGGGATTCGTGCCGTCCACCAAATGCACTTTGATCCCGAACTGGGGCAGAATATCATTCAGCATCGTGTAGGTGCCGCCATAGAGATTGCGGGCGGAAACCACTTCATCCCCGGCCTGACAGATATTGATGATCGCATAAAAGTTGGCACTGGTGCCGGAGGCCAGCGCCAGTCCGGCGGCGCCTCCGTCCAGCGCCGCGACCCGCTGCTCCAATACATCCGTGGTCGGATTCATCAGCCGGGTGTAAATATTGCCCAGTTCTTTGAGCGCAAACAGATTGGCGGCATGCTCTGCGCTGTTGAAAACGTAAGAGGCGGTGCGGTAAACCGGAACGCCCCGTGAATTGGTGGTCGGATCGGGCTGGGTGCCCCCGTGCAAACAGGTTGTGTCAAAGCGCATGAATTTCATCTCCGTCAATAGGGTTAAACAATGCGGGGGAGCTTGCACAAAAAGTTTCCTCGCTCAAGTTTTTTCTGATTAAGGGGTAGGATGTGGTTTAAAATAGCAATAGCCAGTAAATATTTTCTTGATCTCATTATTTTTAGTTCTATTTTATCCTAAAGGAAATTATGAGTTTTGATTTTTCCATTGTCAGAGATTTACGGAAACGGGCGGGCCTCACCCTGTCCGATGTTTTTGAACAGTCCGGGATTTCCACCTCCGTGCTTTCGAAACTGGAGCGAAATCAGACCACGGCTGAACTGGACACCCTTTTCCGCCTCAGCCGGGTCTTCGGGTTGACCACCACGGATCTGATTCAGCTGGCAGAATCCAGAACCGCTCAGAAAGCCAGTGCCCAACCCTACACTTCCGGCGATTTTCATTTTCAGCGGATTCAGTACGGGAATCTGAAAGCGTTCAAAGCCACAGCCCCGAAGGGGGCAAGCATCAGCCGTCCGGAAATTCACAGTGACAACTATGAAATCTGCTGGGTGCTGAAAGGTAAAATGCTGATTCAGCTTCCCAAAGAGCGTCATGAACTGAATTGCGGACAAAGTCTGCAGTTCGACGGCGCACTGGACCACACTTACGAAGCGCTGGATGACTGCGACTTCCTGATCATCCACCTCAACAAAGCCCACCGATTTTAAACCAACCCCACATCCCTCAAATCTTTGATTACCCACCAAGACCTCCTGCCCAAACTTGGATCCTTCTGGCAAATCTCCGGCGAAAAAATCAAAACGCTCCAGAAAGAGTATGACCACGCCAAAGGCTCTCCCGTTTTCACAATCAAAGGAAAATACACCACCCGGGGATGGACCGAATGGACCCAGGGCTTTGAATTCGGTTCGGAGATTCTGCAGTTCGACGCCACCGGAGACCACTCCTTCCTGGAGGCCGGAAAAGCCAACACCGTCAAATATATGGCGCCCCACGTTTCCCACTTCGGCGTACACGACCACGGATTCAACAATGTAAGCACCTACGGAAATCAACTGCGCCTCATGAACGAGGGAAAAATCCCGGAACAGGAGTGGGGCGCAATTTTTATGAACTGGCCCTGAAGCTTTCCGGCGCCTCCCAGGCCCGGCGCTGGACCAAAATCGCCAACGGGGAAGGCTACATTTATTCTTTCAACGGCCCCCAGTCTTTGTTTGCCGACTCCATCCGCTCCCTGCGTTCCCTCGCCATTGGCTATCAGCTGGGACATCCCCTGATGGAAGAGGGAGATAAAGCCATCTCCCTGCTGGACCGCCTGATTCAGCATGCCCGCACCACCGCGAACTACACCTTGTTTTATGGCGAGGGACGGGATGCCTTTGACGTACGGGGACGGACCGCGCACGAAAGTCTGTTCAACCTGAACGACGGAAACTACCGCGCCCCCAACTCGCAGCAGGGATTCAGTCCGTTCACCACCTGGACCCGCGGTCTGGCCTGGTGCATCACCGGTTACGCCGAGGAACTTGAATTTCTGGCCACCCTGTCCGATGAGGAGCTTGCCCCTTATGGAGGCAGGGCCGAAATTGAAGGATTCATGCGGAAAGCCGCGCTGGCCACCTGCGATTTCTACATGGCCCATACCAGCAAAGACGGCATCCCCTATTGGGACACCGGGGCGCCCAACCTGCACAAACTGGGCGATTACACCCAGGTGAATGCGGACCCGTATAACGACTATGAACCGGTGGACAGTTCCGCCGCCGCCATTGCCTCGCAGGGCCTCCTGCGCCTGGGACGCTATCTGGGTGAAGAGGGTGAGAAATATTTCAACTTCGGACTCAAAGTGCTCAATACCCTGCTGGACGAGCCGTATCTAAGCAAAGATCCCTCCCACCACGGACTCATCCTGCACAGCAACTATCATCTGCCCAACGGATGGGATTACATTCCGGAAGGCAGCAAAATCGCCAACGGCGAAAGCTGTATGTGGGGAGATTATCACATGCGGGAAGCCACACTGTACGTGCAGCGGATCGCCCGCAATGAGCCCTACCTGAAATTCTTCATCAACCGCTGAACCCCTGAAAGGAACATCCATCATGCAGAAAAAAATCGCACTTGTCACCGGCGGCTCCCGGGGAATCGGTCTGGGAATTGTAAAATGTCTGATCAAAGACGGCTTCAGCGTCATGCTCAACGGCGTACGCCCGGCGGATTCAGTTTCCGATCTGATGGAGGAATTGAAATCCGGGGGTGCAGATGTCGATTATTGCGCCGGAGACATTGCCGACCGGGATGCCCGGGAAAATCTGATCGCGGCCACCCGCAAACACTTCGGGGCCCTGCACGTTCTGGTGAACAACGCGGGCGTCGCCCCCAAAGTCCGGGCAGATCTGCTGGAGGCCACCGAGGAGAGTTACGACTGGGTCATGGATGTAAATCTCAAAGGACCCTATTTCCTCACCCAGCTGGCCGCCCGCTGGATGGTTGAACAGAAAACCGCAGACCCGGCCTGGAACGGTGCCATTATCAATGTCAACAGCATCAGCGCCACCGTGGTTTCCGTCAACCGCGGGGAATACTGTATTTCCAAAGCGGGGCTGGCCATGGTGACGGGACTGTGGGCCGCGCGTCTGGGAGAATTCGGTATTCCGGTTTACGAAGTGCGTCCGGGAATCACCGCCACGGATATGACCTCCGGGGTCACCGAAAAATATGACAAACTGATTGCCGAAGGGCTGACCGTTACGCCCCGCTGGGGATTTCCCGAGGATGTAGGCAAAGCGGTGGCTTCTCTGGCCGGCGGCAACTTCCCCTACTCCACCGGACAGGCCATCATGGTCGACGGCGGACTGACCCTGCCCCGTCTCTGATTGATTTTGTGTCAGGCATCAGGAATCCGAGGAGGGTTCCTGAAGCTCATCCACCGCCCACTTCATATCCTCCGCCGCCTCCAGATCCGGCGCACCACAAAAACAGGGGCTCCGAATTTCAAAGCCATCACCATGGCATCACTGGGACGGCTGTCGACTTCCAGAAAACTTTTGCCCAGTTCGTTCTCCTGCTGAAAATGAATCCGTGCGTGATAGACCTCGGCCACGCAGTCGTGAATCACCACCTGCTGGAGCGTCAGCCCCCCGGCCTGACAGATTGAAAACAGCAGATCATGGGTCAGAGGCCGCGGGCCCTCCTCATCCTCAAGGAAAAGCTGAAAAGCGCGGGTGACCATGGGATCGATAAAAAGTGTAATTGCTTTCCCCTCCGCCTCCAGAAAGACCCCGGAGCCTCCGGGGGCGGGAAGCAGTCCGCGCACACGTACCTGGACCAGTTCATCACTCATAGAGTCAGCCTACGCCCCTGCAGCGGGGAAGAAAAGAGAAAAAGGCCGTTGCGGAGAAAGCGCTCCGGGATCCCGGACCCGGGTTTGATTTTCTCAATGCCCGTGCTTGTCTAAAGCTCCGGGTTTGATAGTCGGGAAACATGATAGATCCTCCTTCCGGGAAAATTCATCCCGCTCCTTTCCTCCGTGTGCTTCGGGAGTACAAACTCTCTTATCTGCGCGGAGATCTGCTGGCGGGAATGACGGTGGCGGTCTTTGCCATCCCCCAGGCCATTGCCTGCGGAATTCTGGCGGACGTGCCCGCCATCCACGGACTGTATGGAGCCATGGTGGCCGCAATCGTGGCCGCCCTCTGGGGAAGTGCGCCGTTTGTGAATACCGGTCCCAGCAATTCGGCCTCGCTGCTCACCGCCGCCGCCATGATCTCCTATTATCAGTCCGAGAATCATCTGCAGATGGTTTTTCTGTTCACATTGATGGTCGGAATCATCCGTTTGGTCATGGGACTGCTGCACATGGGCAAGCTCATTCATTACGTTCCGGAGTCCGCTTTTCTCGGTTTCACGGTCGGCGTGGGCAGTATGATCGCGCTGGGTCAGCTGCATGATCTCTTCGGTATCCCCAAGAGCGCCTATACCTGGTTCCCCGCCGCCACTGTGGACAAACTCAGCAGACTGGGGGATGCCAACCCCCATGCCCTGGCGGTGGGCGGTCTCACCCTGCTGATCATGTTCGGGTTCAACGCCTATGCCCGACGCTTCCCTATTGCGCTCTTCGCAATTGCTTCCGGACTGCTCTACGGCCATTGGGTCCCGGACCACGGACTGCGGCTGGTGCAGGATCTGTACCCCGTACAGACCGGTCTCCCCTCATTTGCCTCCCCGTTTTTTCCCGGATGGATGCACATGATTCCCGAACTGGCCCCGGGGGCTCTGGCGGTGGCCGTGGTGGGGCTGATTGAAGCGGTTTCCATCGGTCAGACCCTGGCGGTCCGTCACCGCATGCAGATCAATTTCAATCAGGAATTTTTCGGACAGGGTCTGAGCATGATCGTGAGCTCCTTTTTTCAGGGGATCCCCGGCTCCGGCAGTTTCAGCCGCTCCCTGTTGCTAGAGGAATCCGGCGCAAAAACCATCATGGCCAATCTCGTGTTCGGTCTGGGAACCGCCGTGACCCTCCTCACCCTGCCCGGGCTGATGAATCTGATTCCGATGGCCTCGCTGGCCGGATTGCTCCTGTTTATCGGAATCCGACTGATTGACCCCAAACGGATCAAACGTCTGTGGCGCACTTCCCGGCTGGATGTGGGAGTCATGGCGGGCACCTTTCTGGTCACCGTCTTTCTCAAAATCGAGTACGGGATTTTCACCGGAATCGTGTTGGCGGCCCTGTTGCTGCTGCAGCGGAGCCGTTCTCTGCATTTGAACGAAATCCTTCCCAAACCCGACGGTTCCTTTGAGGAGCGTCCCTATACCCCGGGATCCCGTCACGAGATAAGCGCCATTGTATGCCTGTCCGTGCATGGAGACCTCAGTTACACGGTGGCCCACGAACTGCTGGATCAGCTGAACGAAATCAACCAACGGCAGGATCCGGAAATTATCGTGATGCGGATCCGGCAGACCTATGCCATTGATTTTTCATGCTGGAATGCGATTTTTGATTTTGCCGAGGGCTTCCGCAAGGAGGGCCGGAAAGTGTATTTGTCCGGAATTGACGAGAAAACCCGGAAAACCATTCACGATGCCCGGGCCCACACCTGGCTGCCCGATGATCAGCTGTTCACCGGCTCCGCCGTGCTGATGGAGAGCTTTCAGCAGGCCATCCGGCAGGCGGCGGAGAAAGTGGAGTATCCGGAACGGATCTCCGGGGTCTGGCAGGACTGGCTGGAAAATCCGGTGGTGATCAGCCATGAACAGCTCCGGGATATCGAACGTTTCCTCAACGGGGAAAAAGCCCTCTAAGTCCGCCCGGACGCCTTGAGAGTTGCCAGTCTCCGGGATTCCCGCTATAGCAGCAAATATGAGTACAAATCCCGTTTACGTCATTGGCCACCGGAATCCGGATACGGATGCCATCTGTTCCGCCATCGCCTACGCCGACCTTCTGCGCAGAACCCGCTTTCCGGAAGCCGTGGCTGCGGCCTGCGGCACCCCCAATCTGCGGACCGAATTTGTACTGAAAGTCTCCGGAGCCGCCCATCCGAAACTGCTGATGGACGTTCGGCCCACCACCGGACAGATCTGCCGCACCAATGTGATGGTGACCCGCGAGGAGGAGCCATTCATGGAGGTGTACCGGAGAATGCAGCAGCACCGGCTGAAAGCGATTCCGGTGATCTCCGGCGACCGCAAGGTGGTGGGCATGCTCACCCTCCTGCAGCTGATGCAGATGCTGATTCCGGACGAACACGATCTGGGCGAGCAGCGGATTCTGAACACCACCCTGGCCAGAGTGCGGTCGGTGCTGGGTGCCGCTTTCCAGAATGAGGTGGAAATCCACCGGAATGAACAGTTGGTGATGTTCATCGGAGCCATGAGCCGGGAGGGATTCCGGGACCGGATCAAAAATTATCCCACGGAACGGCTGATGGTGCTGATTGGAGACCGTCCCACGATTCAGTCCGAAGCGATTAAAATGGGCGTGCGAGTGATCGTAATCACCGGTGGTTTCACCATGAAAGAGGAACTGCTGGCCCAGGCCAAAGAAAAAGGCGTGGTGGTGATTTCCAGTCCGCTGGACACCGCGATGACCGCCCTGCTGGTCCGCACCGCCAAGCCGGTCAGCCAGGCCATGCGCCGCGAATTCATCACTTTTGACCATCACGAACTCCTCCACACCATCCGGGACCGTGTGCAGGAGGCCAATCAGGATCTCTTCCCGGTGCTGGATGACGAGGAAAAACTCTTCGGGGTGTTCGCCAAGTCCGACATGATTGATCCGCAGCCGGCCCGGCTGATTCTGGTGGACCACAATGAATACGCCCAGGCGGTGCAGGGAGCTCCCGAGGCCCAGATTCTGGAGGTGATCGACCACCACCGGATCGGCGGCGGACTGATGTCACGCGAGCCCATCCGCTTCATGAATGACACGGTGGGCTCCACCTCCACCATGATCGCCCGCATGTTCCGTCAGCAGGCCATCATGCCGGAGCCTTCGATTGCCCTCTGTATGGCTTCCGGGATCATTTCCGACACGCTTTTCCTGAAATCTCCGACCACGACCGACACCGACCGGGATCTGCTGGCCTGGCTGCGGCATTATCTAACGGTGGACCTGGATGACTACGCGAGGGAGTTTTTTGCCGAAGGCTCCACCCTTTCCATCACCTCTTCTGAAGAAGTGCTGGCCAGTGACCGGAAAACCTACACCGAAAACGACTGGACCATTTCCATTTCCCAGGCCGAGGAGCTTGGCATGGAACGCTTCTGGGAACGCAAGGACGATCTGCTGGAGGCGCTGGATCAGTATGTCAAAACCA